>CAZFOI010000304.1:0-2928 GCA_964520605.1 uncultured Bacteroidales bacterium | reverse complement strand
ATGCGGCTGCTTTTTCTACCGGAAGTTCCATTAAAAGTCCTCGAGAACCACAGTATATAACGGCAATTTGCTCTCCAACAGGCATGGGAGCATAAGGGGGTTGCTTGAGCAACTCCACATTCCTCTGACCTTTTTCCAGAACCTTTCTGGTGGCAGCATCCAGATCAGAACCAAATTTTGAGAACGCTTCCAGTTCCCGGTATTGGGCCTGATCAAGTTTCAGGCTACCCGCAACCTTTTTCATGGCTTTCAACTGGGCGCTGCCTCCCACCCTGCTTACAGATATACCAACATTTATGGCAGGTCTTACGCCGGCATTGAAAAGATTGGTTTCCAAAAAAATCTGCCCATCGGTAATGGAAATCACATTGGTGGGTATATAGGCAGAAACATCTCCTGCCTGGGTTTCTACCATAGGCAGGGCGGTAAGAGAACCTCCTCCCCTTACCATTTCCCTGATGGACTCAGGAATATCATTCATTCCCGAAGCAATTTCATCGGATGCTATGATGCGTGCTGCCCTTTCCAGCAAACGGGAATGAAGGTAAAACACATCGCCCGGATAGGCTTCCCTTCCCGGAGGCCTGCGCAACAGCAAAGACACCTCCCGGTAGGCAACGGCCTGCTTTGACAAATCGTCGTATATAACCAGGGCCGAACGTCCGGTATCCCTGAAAAATTCTCCTATGGCAACCCCTGCAAAGGGAGCATAAAACTGCATGGCGGCAGGATCGGATGCGGATGCCGAAACCACAACCGTATAATCCATGGCTCCATGCCTGCTGAGACGATCAACCAGATTGGCAATGGTAGATCCCTTCTGGCCGATGCCCACGTATACACAATATACGGGATTGCCCTGCTCAAAGTTTTTGCGCTGGGCAATGATTGTGTCAATGGCAATGGTTGTTTTTCCCGTTTGCCTGTCGCCAATGATCAGCTCCCTTTGTCCCCTGCCTATGGGGATCATGGCATCAATAGCCTTGATGCCGGTTTGCAGCGGTTCATTAACCGGTTGACGAAAAATTACCCCGGGGGCTCTTCTTTCCAGAGGCATGGAATAAAGGGGTCCGGTAATGGGGCCTTTCCCGTCTATGGGCTTGCCCAGGGTGTCAATTACCCTTCCCATCAGGCCTTCACCCACATCAATCGAAACAATGCGGCCGGTGCGCCTTACTACGTCCCCCTCCCGGATTCCATGACCATCACCAAGCAAAACAACCCCCACATGGTCTTCCTCAAGGTTCAGCACCACACCCTGAAGCCCCTGATCTCCAAAGCTCACCAATTCGCCTGCCCAAACATTGCCCAAGCCGTATAAGCGGGCTATGCCGTCGCCGATTTGAAGCACGGTTCCGGTCTCTTCCAGTTCAGTGTTAAGATCAAGACCAGACATTTCCTGTCTGAGAATGGCAGATATTTCAGAAGGTTTGATATCAGGCATGGAGATTCAGGTGTTTCTTGATTTTTTGCAATTTGCCTTTAACACTGGCATCGTACTGCATATCCCCCATGCGCAGTACAAAGCCACCAATAATTCGTGGATCGACCACTTCCGTAAGTATCATCTGTTCTTTTCCAAGATTTTTTACCGCTTCCACCACTTTTACTCTCAGATGCTGATCCATGGGAACTGCAGTTATTACACCCACATCTGCAATACCGGATTTTTCATGAAATACCTTTTGATATGCCCTGGCAATCGGGTCCAATAATGCCCCTCTGTGTTTTCTGATTACTATGCCGATATAGTCTTGTACCAGAGGATCTGTCTTGCCCTGGAACAAACGGGAGGCGATCCTTTGCTTTTTCCAATCCCTAACCACAGGGCTCTTCATGAGAACGCGCAATTCCCTGCTTTCAGAGAAAACCCTTGAAATCAGTGTCATGTCCTGATACACTGCTTCCGCCTTGTTTTGCTCTTTGGCCAGGGAGTACAGGGCTGTGGCATACCGCCTGGCAATTTTCTGGCTGATGCCCTGGGTGGATTGTTGCATACGAAGATTAATTGGGTTCCATTTTGTCCAACAGACGCTTCATATACTCCTTTTGGTTTTCGGGATCTGTAAACGATTCCTCCAGCACTTTTTCAGCCATTTCCAGTGAAATGCGGGCAACTTCATCCCTGAGTCCCCTGATGGCAGCTTCCTTTTCTGCCCTGATCAGTTTCATGGCTTCTTCGTATTGCTGATGGGAAAGCACCCTTGCCTCCTTTCTGGCTTCATCAAGTATGTCTGCGGCAGCTTTTGTGGCATGCTGAATCATGCTGTTACACACTTCCTCCGTTTCGATGGCTTTCTGCTGATGGATCAACTCCAGTTTGTTCATTTCTTCTTCAATGCGTTGGGCATTGATCAGGGATCGTGCAATGCTTCTCTCCCTGGAACGAATGGCAGAGAGAATCGGCTTCCAGGCGTATTTGCGCAAAACCAGCAATACGATTCCGAATGAAACGGACATCCAGAACATCAGTCCGATACCGGGACTTACCAGTTCCATGACAGCGTCTTTCTTTTAATAACTATATAAAAAGTATAAGCAGGCAAACCACGATGGCAAAGAAAGTTACCCCTTCAATAAGGGCGCAGGCCACGATCATGGAAGAGCGCAGGTCGTTGCTGGCCTCAGGCTGCCTGGCCATGCCATCCAATGCAGATTTGGCGATTGTGGCTATTCCCCATGAGGCTCCAAAAACAGCAATAACCGCAGCCATTCCAGCACCAAGTTTCATCCACTCATGGGCTACATCCACTACGGCTTCGAGCAAAACAAATAATGAAATCATTTTCTTTGGGTTTAATTATTCATAGATCAGTGATGTTCTTCGGGTACGGCCATTCCAAAAAAAATGGCGGTAAACAAGGTAAAAACATAGGCCTGCAAAAATGCCACCAGGAGTGACAGAAAACTTATAAATATAATGAAAAT
>CAZFOI010000303.1:0-2928 GCA_964520605.1 uncultured Bacteroidales bacterium | reverse complement strand
AATGGTATTTGGGACTTGGGGCAGTTGAAGCGGGGAGTTACTGGGTAATTTTTAGTCTACTAACCAGCAGTGCTTTGAATGCGGCTTACTTTCTACCCATCCTTTACCGTGCATGGTTTTGCGAGCCGGAGCAAGAGGCAGCACCCAGGTTGCGAGCCGGTCGTCTGGAAACCCAGTCTTTATTGCTGATTCCGGTTGTGGTTACCGGACTGCTCTCCCTTGCCGCCGGAGTATTCGCCTCCAGTGTTGGCAGCCCCCTCTCCATTGCCCGTGAAATTGCTGAAAATCTTTATATGCCATGATCTGGTTACTAACCATAGTATTGCCTTTGTTGGCTGCAATTATCGCCGCAACAATACCCTCAAACAGGAAAGGGGCAGGGCTTGTTCTTGCCGGTGCTGCCTTACCGGCAATTTGGTTTGGTCTGGTAGAGGTATCCGGTGTCACTGTACAGTGGTTTTTGTTGGAAACCCACTTTTCTCTTGATGCTTCAAGAAGAATTATTCTCCTGCTGACCGGCCTTTTATGGGCTGTAGCAGGTCTTTTTTCCGGGTCTTACCTTAAGGGCGATCCCCGGCGAAGAGAGTTCTTTTTTTATTTTGGCGCCGCAATGGCGGGGAATTTCGGACTCCTGATTTCCGCAGAGGTAGCATCCTTCTATACTTTCTTTGCATTAATGACTTTTGCCTCCTATGGTTTGGTCATCCATAGCCGTACCCCGTCTGCACGTCAGGCTGCCAGGATTTACCTTGTTATGGCAATCATTGGAGAGCTGTTTCTTATTACTTCATTGTATCTTGCCGTGCAAAGTGCCGGCAGTATGCTTCTGGCCGACATTTCCGCCGCCCTTGCCCAGGCTCCCAATGGACGGTTCATCTTTTTGCTTGGACTTATCGGATTTGGTGTGAAGGTTGGAGCAATTCCCTTATATTTCTGGCTTCCTCTGGCGCATCCGGCAGCCCCTGCTCCGGCCAGTGCTGTGCTGAGTGGCGCAATGATTAAGGCCGGTTTGGTTGGATGGATGCACCTTGCCCCGGTGGGCCTGGTGGCCTGGCCTTCCATGAGCCTGCTTATGGTATCCCTTGGCTTTACCGCAGCATTGGGTGCGGCCATCATTGGTCTTGCCCAAACTGATCCCAAAACCAATCTCGCCTATTCGAGTATCAGCCAAATGGGGCTTATGACTGCATTATTGGGCATTGGATTGAATGGCGGTATCCCTGCGGGGCTTCTTTTTCCTGCCATTGCCCTTTACGCTTCTAATCATGGAACAGCCAAAGCCCTTTTGTTTATGGGTACGGCATTGCCCGCTAAAGTAGGTGGTTCTTGGCGATGGCTCATGTGGGCGGGCCTGGGAACAGGCGTTCTTGCCATAGCAGGGGGGCCTTTGACCGGTGGGCTTTGGACCAAATACCTTCTGAAAACCTTTCTTGGCGAAACCAGCCTTGCGGGAGCCCAAACCTTTTTGCTTTTGCTGACACTTTCTGCCATAACCACAACTGTTTTGCTGGGGCGTTTCTTATATCTGTTAACAAGGATAGAAGCACCCAGGAAAAATTCGGCTCCGGCTTTCCTTTTGCCCTGGCTGTTTCTTTTGCTCGCAGGAGGGTGGTGGACTTTATCCCCGGCTCTTTTGCCAACGGAGCTGATGAGCCACATCACGGCAGGTAAAGGCTTAATGGCCGTATATTTCAGTATGCTGGTAAATTGGAAAGCGCTTTGGCCAATTCTGACCGGGGGATTGATAATGGCCCTCACCCTGAAGTTTTCCTTTCTTAACCCCTGGCAAAAAAACAAACCTTTCATACCTCCGGGGGATTTCGTACACATCATAATCCGGGCTGGCGAGCTTGTTTCCGGGTTTTTACCCAAGGGAATTTCCATTCTTCAATCTTCCATGCAGTCTTTAAGCAGCCCTGAACAAATTTTTTATAAAATACTTGATGAAAAGCGTACATCGCAAATAAGTTCCTCGGCTGAATCCCTGCTGAGACGCTGGGAGTTTGTCGGAATCGGCTTTTTTATCATTTTTCTAAGTTTCTATCTTTTACTAAGATAATAACATGGGTATGAAAAACGGCATTTTTAATCTGCTTAGAAACATTCCTCTCAGAAGCTTTTTTCTAAGATTTGCCATATTTACGGTTGCCTGGTTCATTTTGATAGGTGGCAGACAAATCAGCGACATTGGGTTTGTTGTTCTTTTCCTGACCACAGTGGCAATCATCAGCCTGTATGCCGTACCACCCGGCAAGTGGATATTAAATCCATTGGGTGTGATCCGTTTCTTCCCATATTTTCTGATTACTGCTTTGCGGGGTGGTTGGGATGTGGCCCGAAGGGTTTTCTTTCGAACGGTTCCGGTTGATCCTGATTTCATAACCATTGAGCACGACCATGATCAGCGAAAAACCCTCATTCTGGCCTGGGTCATCAGCCTGCTGCCAGGTACTGCCAGCGCCCATATAACCGAAGACAGCATTGTAGTTCATGTTCTTGACAAAAAACTCCCCGCATCAGAAGAAATACAGGAGCTTCAAAAACGAATCGATGAGATCTTCGTAAGCAATAAACACTGACCCTTCTTGTTTATCTGATGGTAATAATTAAATTTGGATCCTGGCAAAACAGCGGTTGTCTTGTCAGGCTTTTCGAATGAATGCCTTGGTTTTCAGGCATGCTTACAATGGGTCATAAAAGTGTCTTAATTATTAATCAGGCAAACCATGTATCGAAGCGGTTGGGTTTATTATTTACTCCTATTTATTATTCCATTCCTTTCTGCGTGCAAAAAGGAGGCGCCCCAATTCCTGAAATTATCAGATCTTGAGGGAGGCAAAAGCTTTGCCGTGCCAACAGGAACGGTAGCAGATCAATTTGTATTGGATCGGTTCTCCGATGCAAAACTCTTATATTATAATACGGTGC
>CAZFOI010000302.1:0-2947 GCA_964520605.1 uncultured Bacteroidales bacterium | reverse complement strand
CCACGTTCTTTTAATTAATTCATATGCCCCGGAGTCCCTTCCCCTTAGAAAAGGAGAAGGTTCCGGAAGGCAATGGCAATGAAATTCCGGCAATTATTTAATACAGACACCCATGCAAGTGAAGACAAAAATAAAATCCTTAGTGCTAATATCTCTGATACTGACTCAGGGCATTTCAGCCATGGCTTTACAGAACCAGGTTCCTGATGCACCCATGGTCCAGGCCGCAAACACCTTCCAGACGGGACACCAAAGACTGACAAACTCCTGGCTGCAGTCGGAAAACCCGGCTGGATTATCACTTGCCGGAGTTCCGGATGCCGGAAACACACTTTTTTCCTGGGATGTGCTTCAGGGCTCTTTTTACAGACCCCAGGAAGCAGAAGCCATGCGGCGTTTTGGTTTCTTTTCCGAACGCTACCAGTCACTCAAACGCCTCAGATTCAGGGGAAACTTTGCCTTCCAGACCATCAATGAAGACAATCGCCAATGGAGCAATGTAAATGATGCTCTCAACGGAAATCCTTATGTGCTTGCATCAGAACGTGGCGGAGACTGGAAACGACAGTTCTACCAATTAGGTTTTGGTGCATCCACTGACAAGTTATTGAATCTGTTATTTTTTGGAATCGATGTGAATTATATTGTTCAGTCCGGGGCAAGACAAAATGACCCGAGGCCATTGAACAACGCCAACCTGTTGGAAGTCAAACCCGGATTCATTTTCCCTTTGGGCAATCGCTCACAGATTGGAATCCATGGGTTTTATTCCAATCAAAACGAAGAAATTTCCATTACGGTTTCCAACACCGATGAACAACAACGGTGGTACAGAATAAGGGGCCTTGGCGAATACCGAACAGGCCAGGCCATCGGACTGACCAGGGCCTATAACGGCAGTACCATTGGTGGTGGCCTTCAGTATGCCACGGGTTTTGGAAACACCTTTTTACATCTTGAAGCATCACTGAAACAAGCAGGAATTGATGCAACTGACGGATCATCAGTAATCCAACACGGAGGAGAGTTTAATGTCACCACCACTGAAGCCATTCTCAGGATGAACAATCACGGCCCCTCCTGCCAGCACCATACAATGCTCTTTTTTCGTATGGATCAGCGTGAAGGCATAGAGCACAGCCAGTCTTATGACAATGTCCTTGAAAGATGGGTAACCTTTGCTACCACCCTGCGCTACAGGTCAGACTATATGGGTGGAGGAATTGACTATGCCTATTATCGCGGAAAATCATCATCAGACTTTTCCTGGATGGCCGGGCTCGGGGCAAGGTATGTTTCTGAAGATGCACGTTTTTTATTGCCACTTTCCTCTTTAGACACCCGGTATATTGATCTCCACATCAGGGGAGCAAAGCCAATCAGCAGAAACAGGCAGTCGTTTTACCTGAGTGCATTGGCAGGATATAAAATGCTTCTTGACAGCAAACTGGTGATTCATCCCGAAGTATTTGCCTCGGGAAGAACCGATATTGCCAACAATGTGGTGAAACCAGACTTTGACTGGCAATCTTCAGATTTCATTCATTCAGCACTTGGTCTTGGGTATCAAAGAGGTTTTGGAAACAATGCCAATCATATTTGGATGTCTTTGTCTATTAACAGAATCCACCCCCTAGATCAGACAGGTAACGAATCCTTCCTTAAAAGCGGCAGGAATTACCTTGAGCTGAAACTTGGACTGGTTTATTAACATAATTCACCTATATAATGAAAAACTTCAGAACAACAGCCCGGTTTACCCTAATGATGGCAATGGCCTTATGCATGCTGACAATGAATTCATGTCAGATGCTAGGTGGTAAGAAAACCTCATTTGCCATTGTGGTTGATGCCGAAACATATCTTCAGGCAAAAGATGCCATTGACGCCTATCGCAATTTACTGGAGTCAGAAGGTTTACACACCTACCTCCTGGCCCGGGAATGGGAGCGGCCGGAGCAGATCAGGGAAGAACTGATTCAATTATACGGACAGCAACCACCCCTGGAGGGCGCTGTATTTATCGGGGACATTCCCATTCCCATGATACGGGACGCACAGCATATGACCTCTGCCTTCAAAATGGACCAGATTAGGTTTCCGTTTCATCGTTCATCTGTTCCCTCAGACAGGTTTTATGATGACTTTGATCTCGTTTTTGATTACCTGGAGGCAGATACTGAAAGACCGTTATACCATTATTATTCCCTTTCTGCCGATTCCCCACAGAAAGTGCAGACCAATATTTACACCGGAAGGATCAAACCACCGGTAAATGGGAAGGACAAATACGAGCAGATCCGGGAATATTTGCTTAAGGTGGTTGCCGAGCGCAGCAGCCCTAATCCTCTTGACAATGCCATTACCTTCAGCGGACACGGCTATAACTCTGAATGTCTGGTGGCATGGGCATCTGAACGTGTTGCGCTTCGCGAGCAATTGCCGGTTTTGTTCGAACCAGGTAATTCATATAAGTTTATGTTTTTTGCTACTGATCCGTTCAGCAAATTTCAGCTAATGAGCGAACTGCAAAGACCTGAACTGGACATGGCCCTGTTATCCCATCACGGATCTCCGGGAGTTCAGTACCTGGATGGATATCCAAATGTAAGTGCCATTGTCCCCTCCATAGAAAACGTGAGACGTTTCCTGAGAAGCAAGCTCAGAGAGGCCGCTGACCGGGGAAGAGACCAGGAAACCACCATGCAATACTATATGCAGACACATGGGGTGCCCAGAGCATGGTTTGCCGACACCTTTGATCCGGAAGTTATGGATGCTGACTCAGTTTTCAGTGCCAATATGGATATATACATTGCTGACTTTGGCAATTATATCCCCAATGCACGGTTTATCAAATTCGATGCCTGTTTCAATGGATCTTTCCATCAGGACGAATACATTGCCGGAAGCTATGTTTTCGGTCCGGGAAAAACCATTGTTGCCC
>CAZFOI010000301.1:0-2949 GCA_964520605.1 uncultured Bacteroidales bacterium | reverse complement strand
AAAACTGGCTATGTCCTTCCCGGTAGTCTTTAGCACCCGGCTTCCAAGCAATGAGCTGCCAATGCCAAACATCGGAGCCAGCATAAAAACCAATATGAGCATCAGCAACATAAAGTTTTCGCTACCCGGTTCCACGTTCAGCATATTAACTGCCATGGCAAGAACAGGGGCGGCAGCATTGGCCATATTATTAGAGCCAATGGAAAAAGCCACATAGCAGGAAGTCCCTACCACGAACCATGGAATCAGACGGTTTTTGCATACGATATCAAGCATGGAGGCAAATCGCTCTTTCAACGGGTAGTATACAAAGCGACCAATCCCATAAGCCAGAATAAAGGCAATAAGGGGCGTAACAAACCAGGTGGGTATGATTTCAAAGAATAGTCTTTTTGTTTGCAAGACATCCAGATAAATGGCCGGCCCCGCAAGGGCAAAAATGGTAGATTGGCTGGTAGATTGCGGAACCCTCAGCATATTTGCCAGAAACAAAGAAATGGATACGGAACCAAGAACTATGACACTCATGGTAAGTCCAACCACCGATGAGGGAAGAATATCGCCACCAACAGTGAGAATGACCTTTTTCCCTGCAATGAGGGCGCCGGCAAAAACAAACATTCCAAAAAGCCCGGGAATGATATCCTTTCGAATCAAATCCGCGCCATATGCAGCCGCAAAAGACGGGGCAGTGCCACTGCCACCCATGTTGATGGCTAAAAACATGGCAACAAGAAGGGGAATAATATAAACCGAAATCATTTCTCAGTTTGCTATTTGAACATACATTCCGGGGAATCAGACCAGCAGCAGCCTTTGTCTTAACGAGATAATAGACTCTTCAATATTCAGATCTGTAGTATCGATTCTTAAAAAAGGCATTTGTGGAGGCTCATATGGAGCGTCAAAACCCGTAAGGCCTTCTATCTCACCATTCTTTGCTTTCTTATACAGTCCCTTGGGATCCCTGTGCTGTGCAACATCACCCGAGCAATGCACGTGAATTTCAAAGAAATCTGCCGGGCCGATAATCTGCCGGGCCATTTCCCTGTCCTTTGCAAAAGGAGAGACAAATGCACATATCACAATGATGCCGCAGTCGAGAAATGTTTTCGCTGCATGTGCCACACGGCGGATGTTTTCTTTGCGGTCCTCTTCCTTAAAACCCAGGTCACCTGTAAGTCCGTGACGAACCTGGTCTCCATCCAGAATAACAGTCTGCTTGCCTTCATGCCATAGCTGCAACTCCAAACCCCGGGCAAGGGTGCTTTTACCTGCACCCGAGATACCCGTTAACCATATGACCATAGACTTATGTCCGTTGCGTCTTTCACGCTCTTCTCTTGATATAACGGAAGGCTCCCAAACAACATCCGGAGACTTTTCCACGGTAAGGGCAAGGTCGCTAAAATAAAACCTGGCTGCGCCCGCTCCCGCAATAAGCCCGTTAAGCTCACTCTGAACGGCCTTGCGAACCATGCCGGCCCCTACTGTCACATTGGTATCGGGATCTATCAGGATAAAACTGCCGGTCGCGGCATTTCTTCTGTAGGTATCCAGATACAAAGGCTGGCTCACCTCTATGCTCACCCTGCCGATTTCATTCAGATTCAAAACCTTGGCATCGGTTCGGTGCATGGTATCCACATCTATCTGATAGCTGATATTCCGCACTATGCCCTGAAGAAAACGTGTGGTTTGCATCAGCACATAGGGCTTTCCTGATTCCATGGGTTCGGCCCCCATCCAACACAAATATGCATCAAAGAATCTGGAAAAATGGGGTACATTGTTCGAGCGCACGATCATGTCGCCACGGCTCACATCAATCTCGTCTGTAATTCTCAGCGTAACGGAATCTCCGGCCCTTGCCTCTTCTACTTCACCATCAAATGTCTCAATAGACAAAATATGGCTGGTTAACCTTGAAGGCAATATGGTTACCTGATCCCCCTTGCGAATGATCCCGGAGCTCACCCTTCCGGCAAATCCCCTGAAGTCCTGATTGGGCCTGATTACCATTTGTACAGGAAAGCGAAAATCAATCAGGTTTCGTATGGCATCCACATGTACATGCTCCAGGTGATACAACAGGGTGGGTCCGTTGTACCAGGGCATGTTTTCGCTTTTTTGGACGATGTTGTCACCTTTAAGTGCTGATATGGGTATAAAGGTGATGTCGTCAATATCCATGCGATAGGCAAACTCCCTGAAATCCGAAACAATTTCATCGAATACCTGCTGATCGTAATCCATCAGATCCATTTTATTAACAGCCACTACCAGGTGGGGAATCTGAAGCAGGGAAGCAATAAAGCTGTGTCTTTTGCTCTGGGTAAGCACTCCCTTTCGGGCATCAATGAGAATAATGGCAAGATCTGCCGTGGAGGCTCCGGTAACCATATTCCTGGTATATTGGATATGGCCGGGAGTATCTGCAATGATGAACTTCCTTTTTGGGGTGGCAAAATACCGGTAAGCAACATCTATGGTAATTTTTTGTTCCCTCTCGGCCCTGAGACCATCGGTAAGCAGGGCCAGGTTTACGCCCTCTTCCCCACTCATACGGCTGGTATACTCTATGGCCTCGAGCTGATCCTCAAAAATGGATTTGGAGTCGTACAACAACCTGCCTATCAGGGTGCTTTTCCCATCGTCTACGCTTCCGGCAGTGGTAAAGCGCAGCATATCCATTTTAAGGTATTTGTTGTCTGATATCGGGTTGGTATTCATTATGCTGGCAATTAGTGAATGTGTGAAAAGGAGGGCAAAACTGATGTGGTTTAAAAGTACCCTTGTCTTTTTCTATCCTCCATGGCTGTTTCACTTCTTTTATCATCATTGCGATTGCCCCTCTCGGTAACCCTTGCGGCTGCCACCTCTGCAATTATATCCTCTATGGTCGAAGCCCTGGACAAAACAGCCCCGGTGCAGGTGGCATCCCCAATG
>CAZFOI010000300.1:0-2949 GCA_964520605.1 uncultured Bacteroidales bacterium | reverse complement strand
GAGCACCTGCCTTACAAGCAGGGGGTCGGCGGTTCGAATCCGTCATCGCCCACAAAATCATCAACCACTTACAGAATGAAATCTGTGGGTGGTTTTTTTTTCAACCTGTCAGAAACCACGTGAAACTTTGCCGTAGGATGAACACATCATAGATCTAAAATGGTTTTTCCCACCGTTCGCCAAATTTTTCTTGTGTTAAAGGTTATTATTTATGGAAAGTTATTCTTTTGTAGAGGCATATTAATCTATTTCTTTAGCTTAAATTCTGCCATTAGAATCTCTGGTCGCTTTCAACGATAATTGACAAAACCGGGCACAGCATGGAAGTAAAGGAACTTATACGTATAATCGAGAAAGGAGAAGGGGTTTATGGCGAATTCAAGAAAGCCCGCAATGCTGTTCCGCAATCCATGTATGAGACCATTGTTTCCTTTTCAAACACACGGGGTGGTATTCTTTTACTTGGTGTTGATGATGATGGTACTGTTGTGGGTATAGATCCGATTGCTGTGGTTCAGATGCAGAACAACATCATCCGGGCCCTGAACAACCGAACCTGTGTCGATCCACCTATCTATCTCCAGCCATTTACCCTGGATCATCCTAATGGCTATGTAATGGTGATCCAGGTGCCGGAGAGCAGCCAGGTGCATAAACATGCCGGTCGTGTTTTTTTCCGGGAACATGAGAACGATTTGGATGTAACAGATGATCAATACAAACTTGGAGAGATTTACCAACATAAGCGGAGCTTTTTTTCCGAAGCAAAAATCTATCCTCTCCTCAAGATGAATGATTTGGATCAGAGTCTATTTGAAAGGACCAGGCAAATGATTCGCCGTAATAAAAGCGATCATCCATGGATAATGGTAGATAACTACCAGATGCTCCGTGATGCGGTCTTGTGGCGAAAGGATTTTAGAACAGGAGAAGAAGGATTTACCTTGGCTGCCGCCCTTTTATTTGGTAAAGACACCACCATTCAAAGCCTACTTCCAGCCTATAAAGTGGAAGCAATAGTCAGGTTTGAAAATACTGACCGGTGGGATGACCGCATCATCCCCCCACTTAGAACGAATCTGATTGACACATACATACTACTGAAAGCCTTTGTGAACAAACACCTCCCTGAAAAATTCTTCATTGAAGGTGATCAGCGGGTCGATCTTCGAGACAGGGTATTTAGGGAGATCATAGGCAATGCCATTATTCACCGTGAATATACCAGTGCCATGTCTACTGAACTGGTAATATCTGATACAGAAGTTCGCATTACAAACCCAAACAATCCTTTGTTTCACGGAGTCATTGATCCAAAGGGTTTCAATCCTCATCCCAAGAATCCAAACATCCGCAAGTTTTTTACAGCCCTGGGACTGGCTGATGAGATAGGTTCGGGGGTAAGAAACACCAATAAATACTTGCCATTTTATGCTTCCGGTGCTAAGCCGGTATTTTACGAAAACCAGCCGTTTGTCAGTGTAGTTCCACTACACCATCCCACAATGGCAGATCATACTGAGAAATGGATTCAGTGGCTCGAAATTGACAAAAAAGCAATGGCTCATCTGCAAATCGGATTGAAAGAGGTTGCATTGCCACCAGAATTTCAGAACAAACAATGGGAGGATGTGATCCTTCATTTGGCACCCAGCTGGAGTGAAAATGGTACCCAGTTGGATAATTTTGTATTGTTTGGAAGTCAGGACATTGATAAAGAAGAAATTAAAAAAACACCCAGCTGGAGTGAAAAAGGTACCCAGCTGCTTAAGAAAAAAGGCAGATATCTTATTAGCATTATGAGCCTGTGCAGCAAGCCAATTGCTTTAAAAGAATTGATGGAATACCTAAACTATAAGAATGAAAAAACATTTCGTGATAATTACATAAAACCACTACGTGAATGGGGTTTTATTGCTTTTACAACTCCTGACAGACCAACCAATCCTGGCAATAAATATGCCCTCACTACTCAGGGTAAATTGTTTATATCCGGACAATTGCATGGTAAACATTAATTCCGAATGATTTTCATTTTTCTACATGCAGCAGGAGATTACAGTTCCTTTATCAAAATTAAACCACGAACTAAAAACTAACAACCACCAACTAACATCTAACAACTAACAAACACAATCTTTGAACTTTCCCCTATCTTTACTATCTTCATCCCCTTCATAGGAAAAACCATGTAACATGAGTAAAATCGACTCCAAAATCCTGATTATCGACGATGACGAGGATGTGTTGTTGGCAGCAAGGCTGTTTTTGAAGCAACATGTGAAAACAATACATACAGACAAAAACCCGTCTAACATTCCCCTGTTGCTTAAAAACGATTCCTATGACCTGGTGCTGCTCGACATGAATTTTTCCCGGGATGCCACCAGCGGCAAGGAAGGGTTTTACTGGCTGAATAAAATACTCGAGATTGACCCCAGCATTGCCGTAGTGCTGATCACAGCCTATGGAGACATTGAGCTGGCGGTTCAGGGCATCAAGGAAGGGGCCACCAACTTTTTACTAAAGCCCTGGGACAATAAAAAACTGCTGGCAACCATTACGGCAACCCTGGAAGTTCACCGTTCCAAGGTAGAGCTTCAGGATCTGCGCTCCAAGCAGAAATTCTTAATTGAACAGGGAGACCAGCCATACAATCAGGTTATTGGCCGCTCCAAGGGGATGATGGCCGTGCTGGCTACCGTGCAAAAAGTGGCCGCCACAGATGCCAATGTACTGATCCTTGGTGAAAACGGCACCGGCAAGGAGGTGATAGCCAGGGCCATCCACAGGGCATCAACCAGAAACAATGATGTGTTTATCAGTGTTGACCTGGGCGCCATCAGCGAAACCCTTTTCGAAAGCGAATTGTTCGGGTACAAAAAGGGAGCCTTTACCGATGCGCGTGAAGACAGGGCGGGCCGTTTCGAGGCTGCCAATAAGGGAACC
>CAZFOI010000299.1:0-2957 GCA_964520605.1 uncultured Bacteroidales bacterium | reverse complement strand
TGAGCTCTTTCTCCGATTCCAGCAGGTTTTCCTGCTGTTTCTTGAGCTTGTCGTTATTTGCCTTGAGGGTTTTAATATAATCCTGCTTGTTCTTCAGCGAATAAGTAAGACACATTTCCGGACGTATCACTCCCTGGCTTACCGATATGGCAAAATCCCGGCAGGTTCTGAATCCGCAGGCGCTGCAGGAAGCCTTCTGATCCAGGCTTTTCCCCAGGCTCTTCATAATTTCCTCTATCTGATCCTGGTCGGGTTCGGGCAGTCGCTGGTCGTCCTTATTAAACGTCCTGTTCAGGTTGATGCCGGCATAGCTTTCCATGTTTTTCTCCCATGCTTCACGGTCGAAGTCCTTCAGTCGCTTGTTGGCATAGTCTACCACCATGGTGCGCCTGAGAAACTTCAATGACTTGTCGGTAGTGCCGGGACCCATCAGACAACCCTCGTCGTAGAATATATTG
Source organism: uncultured Bacteroidales bacterium (assembly GCA_964520605.1). Classification (GTDB taxonomy): domain Bacteria; phylum Bacteroidota; class Bacteroidia; order Bacteroidales; family UBA7960; genus CAZFOI01. The sequence goes on along the minus strand of CAZFOI010000299.1, from coordinate 2,499 downwards.
AAGTGCTTCTTGATGAATTCGGTATGTTCACTGAATTCATATATGGCTTCAATCATATTCTCCTTGCCGTCTGTGGTAATGACCATGCCGCTGAGCAGGTCGTGAGACACGCCTCCGGCATGCAGTATGCCTTCACTCAAAGGGTACAAGGATCCCAGATTGCCAATGGGCGGATCGAACTCGGAATACTCCACCTTGCTTTCGGTAATCTGGTGTTTTTCAAACATTTTTCTTAAGCCCTGGAAGGTAAGCACGGCATCCACACGGCCATCGTCCTGAAACAGGGTGCCGTCGTGCTTGGCCGAGAGGCAGGGGCCGATAAAGACCACCTTCAGGTCCTTGCCATAGGCCTTGCGTACCACCCTTGCCATGGCCGTCATGGGGGTAACCACCGGTGCCAGGTTATCAATCAGATCGGGATGAAATTTTTCCACATAACTTACCACACTGGGGCAATTGGCCATGATGTAGTATTTCCCCTTGAAATTGTCGAATAGCTCACGGTATTTGCGCGCCACCAGGTCTACCCCGAAGGATACTTCATTTACGTAATGAAATCCCAGCCTGCGGATCATGTCTACAAACTTCCGGTAATCGGTAATGTCAGGGAATTCGCCGCTGATGGTGGGGTCTACAATGGCAGCTACCTTATCGCCGGATGCCAGTATGGCCATGGTATCGTCTACGGCACTGCGGTAGGAAACGGCATCCGATCCGCAAACCGATACGCAGCTTCCGCAACCGATGCAGCGGTTGTGGTTCACCACGGGAACGGCATTTTCTCCGGCTATGGTTATGGCCTTAACCGGGCACGACCTTACGCAGGCGTAGGATCGGTTGCATTTCTGATGGTCTATATGGATGATTTGCATGGCGGCTTGGGTTACTTGCCGGAAAATACCTGATCCAATATAATGGGTAGCTGCTGTAGATCAACCTGATACCAGGTTTTATCCTGAATGCGGACCACAGGCCCTTTTTCGCAGGAACCCATGCAGTGGGATCCCTTAAAGACAACCTGATCCGTAAGGCCATACTCATTGAGGTATTCCTTAATGGCCTGAAGGGTCTTTTTGTTGCCCCTGGAAAAGCATGAACTTCCCATACACAGACAAATCTCCATGGGAATATTGCTCATTGTTTTGGTATTCAAATGGGTATGTTTCCAAAAACAAAAATAGGCAAAGCTTTTGATAAATAATAGTTAATTCTTTAACATCTTGTTTTTGAGGGCATATTTAAGATTTAATCTAAATAACATTAAGCGCAGTAGCCCCTGTTTTATTGGCTATTAGTAAATATTATCTGTGTTTTTACTTATTTTTGTTGGTAGTCAATCAGGTATTGACAGCCAGATACGTTCATTGTTAAACAAATAGCAACCCGTTTCAAATGAAGCCCAGTCTGGATACAATTTTTCAAAAATTTCCCAACCGCCTCCGCGAGGATCTCATCCCTTTGTTGCAGCAGGTGCAGGATGCTTATGGATACCTCTCGGAAGAGACCATTACCGGCATAGGCGGGTATCTGGGAATCAGCATCAACAAAATATACGGCGTAGCCACCTTTTACGACAATTTCCGTTTTGGGCCCATCGGACGGGTGCACATACGCATTTGCAATGGGACGGCATGCCATGTTTCGGGTTCCGGCTCCCTGCTGCTGGAGCTTGAAAAACTCCTGAAAATCAAGGCCGGAGAAACTGACAAGGACGGGCTTTTCAGTCTGGAGGTGGCGTCCTGCATTGGCGCCTGCGGACTGGCTCCCATTATAGAGGTTAACCAGGAGTATTTTACAGGGGTTACCCCCGATGCATTAAAGGATATCATCCGGTCTTTCCGGGAAAAAGATCAACAGGCTTATGGAGTTTGAATCAATTCAGGAAACCAGAGAATTTCTGGTGCGCAGCGTGCTTCTGAACCCCCACAGAGACAGCCAGCCTGAGTTGCGCAAGGCCCTGTCATATATTTCGCGCGAACGCGTGAACAAGCCCATGATCTATGTTGGCATGGCCACCTGTGGCCGGATTGCCGGTGCTGAAGCCACTTTTCAGGCCATCAGGCACTATCTGGACGATAACCTTATTGACGCAGAGCTCATTGAAGGAGGATGCCTGGGAATTTGCTCCGAGGAACCCCTGGTAGATGTACAGCTACCGGGTAAGGCCAGGATTTCTTTTTCCAGGGTCGATGCCGGATCGGTGCAAAGAATCCTTGACGATATTCTGAACCAGCGCATTCCCGAGGCCGGCATACTGGGCCAGTACGCATCGCCCATTTACCGGCCATGGCAGGATGTCCCCTTTTTGAATGACCATCCGTTTTTTGCAGACCAGCAAAGGATTTTGCTGTCAGAATGCGGCATTACGGACCCTGTTTCGGTTGAGCAGTACATTGCCAGGGGAGGCTATCAGGCATTTGCCGATGCCATTTACAGCAAAACCCCTTCCCAGATTTGCGAGCTGGTGGAGCAAAGCGGGCTTGCCGGAAGGGGCGGGGG
>CAZFOI010000298.1:0-2964 GCA_964520605.1 uncultured Bacteroidales bacterium | reverse complement strand
GGCAAGTAAACGTATGAACTCTCGTTGTGCCCGTCCGTTACCTTCTCTGAAAGGATGTAAGTAATTAATGTTGTCCAAAATCTCCGCTAATTTTTCCGCTATTTTATATTTGTCGGTTTTACAAATCTTTTTGTATTCCAGGATTAATGAATCAATGTAACGAAAAGCGTTTTCAAACCGACTCGTTGGAAAGAATTGTTTACCAGCCTTACTGATTTCTACGCTTCGTTTTTTGCCTGCCCATGCGTAAATGTCTTGAAATAAATGCTTATGAATAATAAACAGACTTTTAATCCCAGCAATTTTTATAGGATTTTGGTGGAGTTCCTGGACTCGCTTTGTAACAGCTCCGCTTTCAGCAAAAAGCAATATGTCATCATCAGTAATGTCCGCTAAATTTCGAAGTACGCCTGTTTTGGGATCTGTGTAAATATAGTCGGGATCAATGTATTTGTAGTAATCAGACATAAGCTTTTTCCTTTGCAAGCTTAATAAAATCCGCAAAAGTAATTTTTTCGATTATATAATCCCTAATGATTTCTATGCTTTTTGGAGTTGGCTCAAAACCTTCAAACATATTGCTGCCAATCGCATTTGCAGTAGTTTCCAGTGTTATCAGGTCGGGGAATTGCACGCCCATGAGCGTCATGTTATTTCTGTCTATCTCTATTGTCTTATACATTTTTCCGGCAATAAATGTTTTACAAATATACTGAAATAATTAATTGCTGTTCTGTACACTGCCAGCCTCCCGGCGCCACCGGTAAAACAGCTCCGGACAAATGTAGCAACTACAAAAGCAAAAAAACAAACTTTTCCTTGAATAAAGACACATAACTCCGGGTTTACACCTGCTCCAAATCAGCGAACCCAACCACCCGGGCATCGCTTCTTATTTGCAGGCCCGTTCCTCCATAGACAAGATAATTCTGTACGGCCGGGCATAGTTTTTTGAATTGATTCAATGACCGGAAGAAATCGGGGTGAATCGTTTTGGCGGATTTAATTTCCAATGCCAGCAGCGTCTGTCCTCTCTCAATTAGAACATCAACTTCATGCCCACCGGCGTCGCGCCAAAAAAAGAATTTCTCATGACTTTTGCTGTTCCAGCTTTGTTTTAGTTTCTCCAAAAGCACCAGGTTTTCGAATATCTGGCCTTTGGCAAAGTGGATGTTTAAATCAGACTCAGTTCTTATGCCCAGCAAGTAGGTCAGCAATCCTGTGTCATAGAAATAAACCTTGGGTGTTTTTACAACTCTTTTATTGAAGCTGCGGTGATAGGGTTGCAGCCTGAATGCCACAAATGAAGCTTCCAGAAGATTCATCCAGGAATTGATGGTTTTGTTATCCGTACCCAGCTCACTGCCCAAACTGCTTTGATTGAACAATTGCCCTGTTCTTCCCGCCAGAAGTTGAATGAACTTTTGAAAAGCATCCAGGTTGGTGATGTTTTTAATCAGGCGCACATCCCGCTCTACATATGTTCTCAGGTAGTTGTCGTAATAATCAGCAGCTTCAATGTCATTGATCCATTTGCGCGGGTAAGAACCTGATAGTGCATATGCCTGCCAATCACCAATATCAAATTTTCCGTCTTTTAACTCACTCGCTGTAAATGGCAACAAGTTAAACAGCCCAACCCTCCCTGCCAGGGATTGCGATATCCTGTCCAGCAGCAAAAAGTTTTGGGACCCTGTTATGATGTATTCTCCGTTGATTTGACGCTGATCTGTATATAGCTGCAGAAACGAAAATAAGCCCGAAGCGTATTGAATCTCGTCGATAATCACCCCTCCTTTATGGGTTTCCAGAAATCCCTTTGGGTCGGTATTTGCAAAGTCGCGAAGGGAGATATCCTCCAGGTTCACATAATCATAATCCGGACGGAGCATCTGGCAAAGGGTTGTCTTACCGGATTGCCTTGGGCCGGTTATGCATACGATGGGATACTTGGTTAAGGCCGCATGAATCTGACTGGCTATGTTTCTTTGAATCTTCATTTGTGTAAATTTAGGAATCATATTCCTAAATAGCAAGAAAAATCAATGATAGACTAGAACCGCCAAAACAGGCCTGCCCCAAAATCCAGTTTTTGCAGCCTTGAGGCTTCAGGCCGTATTTGCTGTGTTTCGGTTTCTGAGGCCGTCCAGTGTCTGGTGGTCTGTTCATAGGCAAAGGCCCTTTTGGCAGCATACCCGGACGCCTGAAACTTGATGCCGGCTGCGCTTCCTCTTATCTGAAACAGATCGATGCCGGCTTCTGCAAATCCAAGCCAGAACAAGCCTGAGGCAGGCGATACCCTGTGGTGGATTTCGCGGCGGTAGTTCGAGTTGATCTGCTTATGGGAAAAGCCTTCATTAAAGGGAAGGAAACTGCCATATCCAATGCATGCGGTGGCTTCCATCCAGAATCTCCATAAGCTCAGGCTAATGCCCGGACCCAGGAAAACACCGGCATCATAAACATAGCGCTGCCTGTACATGAAGTTGGGATCACTGGCTATCATGTACGGCTCCTTATCATGGTAATACATGGCAATCCGGTCTATCATCAGGGGATAGCCCTGAACACCGGCAGTAAAACGAAAGCCAGCGGCAATCTTTCTGCTGAGCGTAAGATGCAGGGCATTGGGGAAAAGGTCGTCTGAAGTATACACCGAAAGCCCGGCATTCCAGGCATCACTCAGCCTGATATTGGCCGTAAGCCCCAGAATAATGAACTCCCCGGGATCACAAGTACTGAGATACTGCATGTAATTAAGGAAATCTCCGCTAAGCGGATTGCCGTTCCGGAGCTCTCTGGTGGCCAGCCACATGGAAATCCGCCCATTGTCAGAAGCAGGATTTCCGGCCGGGGCGGGTTCCGGCAGCATCAACATACAACATAAAAAGAGGATCAGAATTCTCATATACCTACGGTAATTTGCATGTCCGCTAATAAAGCATTCTCCGGCCTTATGGCAAT
>CAZFOI010000297.1:0-2971 GCA_964520605.1 uncultured Bacteroidales bacterium | reverse complement strand
GTGTAATGTTCCCTTATCTTAGTTTTTTTGGCATGGAGGGCGTTCATTTTCTTGGAATTTATTTCAGTGCCCATCTTCTCTGGGTGGGCATGATGATGGGTTTTGTAGCGCTTTACTCAGCCCTCTCGGGTCTTTGGGGTGTCTCCATTACCGATTCCTTTCAATTCCTTGTTGCCATGGGAGGAAGCATCATTCTTGCCATAGTGGCCGTAAGGCATGTTGGCGGGATTGAAGGTCTCAGGCATCAATTGGCGGATGCCGGCTGGGTGTTTGATTTTTTCCCTGTCATTGGCAATGAGACTTCTGGAATCGGCGGGCTGATGAAGATGGGCGTTGTGGCACTGGTGGCTTACCTGGGTGTACAGTGGTGGGCCAGCTGGTATCCCGGTGCCGAGCCTGGAGGTGGCGGCTATGTTGGCCAGCGAATGATGTCGGCCAGGGATGAGAAACACTCCCTGCTTGCTACTTTGTGGTTTCAGGTTGCCCACTTTGCCGTAAGGCCGTGGCCATGGATACTGGTAGCACTGGTGGCCCTTGTGATGTACCCTTCTGAGGCAGACAAGGGGGCAACCTATGTAATGGTTATCAGGGATCTATTGCCCCCGGGACTACTTGGGCTTTTGCTCGCTGCTTTTTTTGCAGCCTATATGTCTACCATGGCATCCCAGACAGTTTGGGGTGCTTCCTATATTGTGAATGATTTGTTTAAGCCCTTTATACGTCCGGGTGCTTCAGAACGCTATTATGTTGCCATTTCGAGAATCACCACGGTATTGCTGATGATATTTTCTTTATTGGTTACCACCCAATTTGATAAAATCAGCGATGCCTGGCGTTTTATTCTCGCATGCAGCGGTGGAATCGGATTGGTATTGCTGCTGCGCTGGTTCTGGTGGCGAATCAATGCATGGTCAGAAATTGCCGCCATGCTGGCACCCTATGCCGTTTATCCTGTTTTGGCATTTTATTACAAATTGGATTATGAAATAACCCTGATCATCATTGTTGTCTGGTCTAGTCTGGTGTGGCTTACCGTTACCTTTCTTACCAGACCAACAGACGATCAGACCCTAAGGGCATTTTATACCCGTGTGCATCCCGGGGGGCCTGGTTGGCGCAGGATTGCCGAATCTTTGCCTGCTATAGTCTCTGACAGGGGATTTGGACTGATGTTTATAAACTACCTGTGCGGCTGTCTTTTGGTACTGTTTAGTCTGTTTGGTACAGGCAAACTCATTTTCGGGCAAAACCTTCAGGCCCTGGCATATTTTGGCATCGCCTTAATTGCAGGGATAATTATCTACCGCAATCTATCACGCATCGGATGGGGTAAGGTCATCAGATAGATGGAGCATGGTGTTTAAAAAAAAACTAACTTAAAGGAAAATTTGCATCCTAATGAGACCACCCAAGGGGATATTGTATTTATTGATGCTCTCTGCATGCCTGGTTTCTACTGCCCAAACCAACCAGGATACCATTCCTGAATCAGCCAGGTTGCTTAGCGAATACGTTCAAATACCCTCCATCTCAGGAAACGAAAAGTCCGCAGGAGAGTTTTTTGCCTCGCTTTGCAGGGAAAAGGGATTGTATGTCAGGGTGTTTACAGACAAACAGGATTCCTATAATTTTGCCGCTTCCCTGTATCCCTTATATCTTAATAAGCCCAACATCATCTTGCTTAATCATATTGATGTTGTCCCTGAAGGAGATCCTGATCTCTGGACATACCCGCCTTTTTCCGGTACCATTGCCGATGGTTTTGTTTGGGGCAGGGGGGCCATTGACAACAAAGCCATGGGAATCATGCAGCTATTGGCATTGGCTGAATTTACCGGGCTTGCCTGGGAGCATGATCTGCCGTTTAACGTAACCATCTTGTCGGTTTCTGACGAAGAAACCGGAGGAGAAAAGGGCGCCGAACTTATCACCGATCGCTACCTGGCCAAGCTCAATCCAGTGGTGGTCTATGGAGAAGGGGGGACAGGGCTCAGGGGGGTGGTTCAATCAGAACCTGATTTGCCTGTATTTGGTATTGAAGTAGCACAAAAAAGGGGGTTGTGGATTCGAATGTCGGCCGGCAACCCTGTTTCCGGACATGGATCGGTGCCCCCTCCCTTATATCCTGCCAAGGATGTGGTCTTTGCAACCTCTTCCATACTCTCTGCCCGAAATACCCTTCAGTTGACGCCCACGGTAAGGGATATGTTTCATGCGCTGGGTAGGAGAGAGAGGGGTGTAAGGGGTCTGGCTCTTAGAAACATAGGGTTTTTTCAACATTTGATTGGTCCTGTCTTAAGGAAGGATCCGCTTTTGTTCTCGCTTGTATCAAACACCATAACACTCACCATACTGGAAACGAGTGATGGAGCCAACAATCAAATTGCCCAGGAAGCCCATGCGGTTTTCGACTGCCGTTTGTTGCCGGGGACTTCTCAGGAGGCCTTTATGAATGAAATGAAAAAAAGAGCGGGCAACCCAAATCTGCAGTTCGAGATAATATCCAGTTCGCCTTCCGATGCCATTTCCGAAAAAGGTCATTGGTATAATCTGCTGGAATCATCTGTTATGAAAGTTTTTAACCAGGCCATGGTTGCGCCCATGCTGTTTCCGGCCCATAACGACAACGCATTTTTCCGCCGCCATGGCATCCCTGCCTATGGCCTTCTGCCTGCCATTATGAAGGAAGAAGAGATAGAGTCTATCCACAATCTGGATGAAAGAATAAGACTTGAATCTCTGGAAGAAGGCATCATGATATACAGAGAGCTGATCCGTAGTGCTTTAATTACCTCTACACCATGATTGCAGGAAGGATTGCCAGAGCCCTTGCATCATGGTACTGCAGGCGAATTCAGTCATGGGACAGGCATTCCGTGGCTATGCAGAAGGCGCACCAGCCGCGCCCGCTGCGGACGGCGTACCGCTACGGCGCCATAGCAGTTGCCGGATGCTTGCGTCGTCCAGCTCC
>CAZFOI010000296.1:0-2972 GCA_964520605.1 uncultured Bacteroidales bacterium | reverse complement strand
AAGATGTTTCTGACGCGTATGGGAAAATCGGCTAAGTTTATTGTTACCGGAGATATTACCCAGGTAGACCTCCCGCGCAACCAGATATCCGGGCTGATCACGGCCATAAATATCCTTGGTAAGGTGAAAGGCATTGATTTCATTTTCCTGAATGAAAAAGACGTGGTAAGGCATCCCCTGGTAACGCGCATTATTGACGCATACGAACGTACAGCCAAACCTTCAGCCCCAACAGCCGAAGAAGCTGGCCCAACATCAAGCCAAACGTGAAAGCATTAACCGCCACAACCTTTCAATTCCCGGGCCAGACAGGATTTGTCAGAGGGAAAGTCCGGGATATGTATTTTATTAAAAAACAATATGTTATAATGGTGGCCACCGACCGCATCTCTGCCTTCGATGTGGTCTTGCCCAAAGGCATACCTTTTAAGGGACAGGTGCTGAACCAGACAGCCGGATTCTTTCTTGATGCAACAGCAGATGTTGCGCCCAACTGGAAGCTGTCTGAACCTGATCCAATGGTTACCGCCGGTCAATATTGCCGTCCTTTTCCTGTTGAAATGGTGGTCAGGGGATACCTGGCCGGTCATGCCTGGAGGGAATACAAGGCAGGCAAAAGAGAGATCTGCGGTATTGGTTTACCGGAGGGGCTCAGAGAGAATGATCCCCTGCCCCACCCCATCATAACACCCACAACCAAAGCCGTTCACGGGCACGACACCGACATCAGCCGAAATGAAATTCTCTCAAACGGCCTTGTAAGCAAGGATTCATACAGCCGCCTTGAGGAGCTCTCACTGGCTTTGTTCGAAAAAGGCAGTGAAATGGCCGGCAGGCAGGGATTGATTCTGGTAGACACCAAGTATGAATTCGGACAAACGGCAGAGGGTGACATTCGATTGATTGATGAAATTCATACGCCGGATTCATCCAGGTACTTCTATAGTGAAGGCTACCAGGAACGCCAGAGCCAGGGGATTGCGCAGCAGCAGCTTTCCAAGGAATTTCTCAGGGAATGGCTCATTGCAAACAATTTTATGGGCAGGCCGGGAGACCTTATGCCGGAAATCTCCGAGACCCTCGTGAAGCAGGTTTCAAAAAGGTATATACATCTTTATGAGCAGATTACAGGCAGGGAATTCAAAGCCTGCGACACTGAAGGGGCTGAGGAAAGAATCAGGGAAAACTGCATAAAATTTATCGAAACCCTTTAAGTCATCTTGCTGATTGTGTTTTTGGGCTGATAAAGTGTTTATAAAAACTAAGGGGCAGAATTTGCCCCTTGTTTTTTTTTGTTATGTTTGCCGGGTCAATCTTTTTTTTCGTTGAATCCTTAAAACAAACTTGTTTATGAACAGAATTGCCGGTATTCGCCACGAAGACAAATACCTGATGGAGAGACGTACGCCGATAATCCCTGTCCATGTAAAAAAAATGGTCCATGATGACGACCTGCAATTTGTAGTGGAGAGCTCTCCCAAGCGGGTGTTTACCGATCAGGAGTACATTGATGCCGGAGCATCTGCAAAAGCAAATCTGTCTGAATGTCCCGTTATTTTCGGGGTAAAGGAAATTCCCCCTGAGCGGTTTGAAGCAGGAAAGACCTATGTGTTTTTCAGTCATGTAATCAAAGGACAGGCATACAATATGCCCATGCTGGCCAGAATGATGGAACTTGGTTGCAACTTAATTGATTATGAACGCATTGTTGATGACCAGGGCAAGCGACTGATTTTCTTTGGCAAATACGCAGGGCTTGCGGGAATGATCAATTCACTTTGGAGCATGGGACAAAGGCTCAGGGTTTTGGGGTATGCCGACAATCCGTTTCTTGGCATCAAACAGGCCATGCATTATGACTCCCTTCAGGAAGCCAAAGAGGCTGTGTCACAAGCGGGCTTTCAGATAGCCACCAAGGGCATTCCGCAAGAGCTAAGACCCCTTACCATTGGGTTTACCGGATACGGCAATGTATCCCAGGGAGCACAGGAAATTGCCGCCTTATTGCCAATCATGGAGATAAGCCCTGAGGAACTCAAGGATCTGAATAACAGGGACAATCTTCCCGGAAACCTGATCTACAAGGTGGTATTCAGGGAGAAGCACCTGGCTGAGCGCAAGGATGGCGGGCCATTTGAGCTGCAGGATTATTACAAACACCCGGAAAAGTATACCGGAGTATTTGAACAATACATTCCGCATCTGAGCATACTGATGAATTGTATGTACTGGGATGCCCGATATCCAAGAATTCTTACCAAAGCCTATGCCCGGGAACTGTTTAAGGATGGGAATCCCAAACTTACTGTTATAGGTGATGTTACCTGTGATCCTGACGGATCGGTTGAGCTGACCCATAAGGGAACTGAAATTGAAGATCCTGTTTTTGTATACAATCCCGAGACCGGAAAACCAAGCATGGGTTTTCAGGGCAAGGGGCTGTTGGTTATGGCTGTAGACATCCTGCCCAGCGAACTTCCCAGGGATTCTTCGGTGAGTTTCTCAGAAGCCTTGTCTGGATTTGTAAAGTCCATCATTAAGGCGAACTATGACCTGCCTTACAGGGAAATTGACTTACCCAATGCAATAAAAACAGCCATGATCCTGCACAAAGGCAAACTCACACCCAATTACGAATACATCAGTGAATACCTGAAATAAATCCAAAAACCATCTTTTTAAAACAACGATTGCATATGAAGAAAGTTCTGATTCTGGGAGCAGGAATGGTGGTAAAACCCATCGTAACTTATTTGCTCGAAAAAGGTTACCAGGTAACCGTTGCCACACGCACAAAATCCAAGGCAGATGCCATGATAGAAGGCCATCCGAACGGGATTTCCGTTGCATGGACCATAGACGACCTGCCCGGACTCGATCAGATGATTGCAGACCATGACCTTACCGTGAGCCTGCTTCCCTGGATCCACCATATTATGGTGGCCAAGCAGTGTATCAGGCATAAAAAGAAC
>CAZFOI010000295.1:0-2974 GCA_964520605.1 uncultured Bacteroidales bacterium | reverse complement strand
GGCGGCACCATACACCGCCGGGTTGTTTTTAACCACGGCCGCTACAATAGAAAACAGGGAGTCATGGTGTATGGGCTGTGTTTCGAGCAGTGCCGCAATCATTTGTGGTATCTTTTCCATGGGCTGCAGGATCTCCTCTATCTTACCAACCGTATTATCCCCAAGATTAATGGCAATCTGGCTGCTGGCCTTACGTATGTCTGAACGGGCATATAAATAGAATACCAACAAAATAATCAGAAACAAAAAGACGGTAAATGAAAGCACCCGCGTAATGATGCGAAACGAAAGGCTTTTTTTCCGGAGTATCGACATATGTTTTATTTTCTCCCTGGCAAAACGGGTTTGTAAAAATCATGAAAACTACAGCTGCCCTTGATTATGCCCCTTTCTTTAAGTACCCCTGTAGCCAGGTTAAAATCTGCCTCCAGCAATTGACCAGGCAGCAGGTCTTTGTCTTCCGGGTCTAATAGTTCCAACACCCTGTCTAACATCCATGACTGGTGGGCTTTGTTGGAGGGTATTTTAAGGGCTCGCATTTTTTCAATAACCAGGTCAATGGCAGCATCCTTGTTGCGGCTTACATATTCCCATCCCCTGAGGGTGGCTTCTGTGAATGCCCTCAGGTCTTCGGGGCGCTGTTCCAGGGTGTGAAGCAGGGTATAGAGGCCGTCTTCCGGAATGTCGTAACCGTAGTCCTTCAGAAAAAAAGTGTTTAGCTCATCATGGTTGATGCCGCTCAGGTATAGCTGGTTGTATTCGTTATACCACATAACGGTCATTAAATCCAGTCCGCCAAGTAAAAACAGGTTTACCGACCAGAGTATGGGCACAAATTCCACTGTAAGACCATGCTCTATCATCATGGCTTTGGGAACTTCCTCAAACCCGCTCATCCACACGCCGATTTTCCTGCCTTCAAAGTCTTGAATTGTTTCAATGCCGCTTGATTTCATGCTTACCAGCATGATGGCAGAATGCTGAGAAAGTTGGGCAATATTTACCATGGGGATGCCTTCTGCGCGGGCAGTAATGGCCGTCACAAGGAAATGCGAGACAACATCGGCCTGTCCGCTTTTTAAAAATTCAATGGCATTTATAGTGGCTGAGGGGTGGATAATTTCTACATCCAGCCCGGCTTCGGCATAAAAGCCCATTTCTTTGGCCATATAATAGCCGGCAAATTGGGCCTGGGGCATCCAATGGGGAGAGAATACCAGTTTGTTTGTCTGAGAGTAAATGGTTGAATTACAAAGCAAAAACAATGCAACGGGCAGTGCAGCGAAAATTCTCTTCATTAATGGGCTGTTTGGCCCTCTAAAGTAGAAATAATCGGCTAATTGGCTATATATTGCGTATGATTTTTTTCGACAGGTGAATCAATTTTGCCACCAAAAACTGAATGGTAAGAAAGAATATGATGGCAGCACCTGACGGGATATTCAGACCATAAGCAGCAATCAGGCCTGCCAATGAGCCTGAAATCCCAAAAACAGCAGCAAATGGGATTACTTTGGCGAAATTCCGTGTGAATACCATGGCGGTAATTGGAGGTATTGTGAATAAGCTCAGAACCAAAATAATACCAACGGTCCGTATGCTTAGCACTATGGCCAGGCCCATGATTACTGACATCAAATAACGAAAAAGTCTGACCCTGATTCCCATTACCTTTGCAAATTCAGGATCAAAGGCAGTATAAAGTACAGGCCTGAAAAAAATAATAAAGAACAGCATGTTAAACAGGCCGAAACCTGCCAAAAGATATAATTCGCTTCTTCCCACAGATAGTATGCTTCCAAAAAGAAAGCTCATCAGATTTGGAGCGTAACCCGGTGTCAGGAAAACGAAAATTATGCCCAGGGCCATACCAAATGACCAAATAATGGCTATAGCTGAGTCTTCTCTGACTTTTGCCCTGGATGACACCCACTCAATCCCCAATGCGGATAGCACAGAAAAGACCGCTGCACCAAAAAACGGATTCAATCCCAGAAAGTAAGCCATTCCAATACCCCCGAATGATGCATGGGTAATTCCTCCGCCAATAAAGACAATTTTTCTTGAAACAATATAGGTTCCCACCATAGAGGCTATCAGGCTGGTAAGTATGGCCGCTGCCATGGCATTACGAAAGAACTGATATTGAAATATTTCTGCAAATTCACTCATGGGTATGTTCTTTTAGAACCCTGTGGGGCACAGGCCCATGGGCAATAATGTCTACCGGACAGTTGTATACTTTCAATACTTCCTCAGATAGCTGGTTTGACGGGTGGTAATGAAGGTTGCCGTTAACACAGGCGATTGATTTAATCATTGGAGAGATGGTCCCGATATCGTGAGATACAAGCAAAATGGCCATTTTTTTATTTAATTCTCCAAGCCAGCGATATAAATCCTGCTCAAAGACCTTGTCTACAAAAGTATTTGGCTCATCGAGGATGAGAAGACCGGGCTGATTGATCAGTGCCCGGCACAGCATGGTTTTTTGCAATTGTCCGCCCGACAATTCCCCAATGGGTCTGTTAGCCAATGGCGCCAGACCGGCATCATCCAACATTTTGTTCACAATGGATTTTTGTTTGCTTCCAAGATGTGGGAACCAATCCGAACGTGCTTTAAGTCCTGATGAAACCACTTCCTTTACCGTGATGGGGAAACTCTTGTCTATCTGGGAAACCTGTGGGAGGTATCCTGTTACCGGGCGACCAAGGGGAAAATGCAGCTTGCCTCCAAGAACGGGCAACAACCCTAAAATTAGCTTTATCAGCGTGGTCTTGCCTCCTCCATTGGGGCCGATCACACCAATAAAATCCTCCGGATAAACATCCAGACTTACATCTTTAAGAACGGGTTCTCCATCATAACCGGTACTTACGCCTTTTAGGGAAACTAGCGGGTTGTTCATTTCAGATATTCTTCAAAAATTTGCAGGATATGATCCATCGATGCAATCCAGTCATAAGAAAGT
>CAZFOI010000294.1:1985-2981 GCA_964520605.1 uncultured Bacteroidales bacterium | reverse complement strand
GCATAGGCAACCGTCTCCATCAGCAACTGATTTCCAATCTCCTGTTCTGCCACAGGCTTGCCTTTGAGGAATTTTTCCATCTTTTGTATGTCCTCGTAAGCGTAGAACGCGACGCAATTCCCTTCTCCGTTATCCCGTCCAGAACGCCCGGTCTCCTGATAGTAGGCTTCAAGACTTTTGGGTATGTCATGGTGAATTACATATCGAACATCCGGTTTGTCTATACCCATTCCAAAAGCAATGGTGGCAACAATTACTTCCACATCCTCCATCAGAAAGCGATCCTGATTGTTAACCCTCACGGCAGAGTCCAGTCCGGCATGATAAGGCAGGGCCCTGATGCCGTTAACCTGCAGGGTCTCTGCCATCTCTTCCACCTTTTTTCGGCTCAGGCAATAGATTATCCCCGATTTGCCCTCATTTGCCTTCACATACCGGATAATATCCCTGGTGCAGTTCTCCGTTTTGGGCCTGATCTCATAATACAAATTGGGCCTGTTAAATGAAGACTTGAATACGCCGGCGTTCATCATACCCAGGTTTTTCTGAATATCCTGCTGAACTTTTGGTGTCGCTGTAGCCGTCAGGGCAATAACCGGAACCTTTTTGTCAAAAGCTTCCATGATGGGTCGCAATCTGCGATATTCCGGACGAAAGTCGTGACCCCATTCCGATATGCAATGGGCCTCATCCACGGCAAAGAAAGAAATATCGATTTCTTTAAGGAATTCAACATTCTCCTCCTTGTTCAAGGACTCAGGAGCAACATATAATAATTTGGTGAGGCCATTGGTGAGGTCTCTTTTTACCTGCATAATTTCCAGCCGGCTCAGGGAAGAATTAAGCACATGGGCAATTCCATCATAACTGGCGAAGTTTCTAATGGCATCAACCTGATTCTTCATCAGGGCAATCAGGGGAGATACTATAATTGCCGTTCCAGGACTGATCAGGGCAGGCAACTGGTAACACATCGATTTCCCACCGCCGGTTGGC
>CAZFOI010000294.1:0-1975 GCA_964520605.1 uncultured Bacteroidales bacterium | reverse complement strand
AGTGTCCCTCCCGGCCAAAAGATTGTTGATTATGGCTTCCTGGTCTCCCTTGAATGCGACATAGCCAAAAATCTCCTTTAGCAGAGCACTCAGGGATGCGCCTTTACGAATGGCTGCAGAAGGGTGCAAACTGGTCATTACATCAGACATAAATAAGTGCTAATCAAAAATGGTTCCAGAATTACTGCCTGCCGGTTTTTTTCAGGCTTGTTTTACGAATTGTGAAATTTGGTGTAGGTTTGTATCGTAAATTTAGCACTTAAAATCCTAATTAACACAAACTATTTTAGCAAAAAACCCTTTGAAAACGAAGGCAGAAATTCAGAAAATCGGGCTACAGACCATAGGGGCACAGTCTGAGGCTATTAACGGTCTGAAATCTTATATAGACGATGCTTTCATCCTTGCGGTTGAAAGAATATATAATTGCTCGGGACGCGTGGTAATAACCGGCGTTGGGAAAAGCGCCTTAATCGCTGGCAAAATTGTTGCCACCCTGAATTCCACAGGTACTCCGGCTGTCTTCATGCATGCAGCCGACGCCATTCACGGGGATCTTGGAATGGTTCAAAAGGACGATGTGGTCATTTGCATCAGCAATAGCGGGAATTCCCCTGAAATCAAAGTCCTGGCGCCCATTTTAAAAACGCAGGGCGCACTGCTGATTGCCATGGTAGGCAACCCCACATCATTCCTTGCCGGTCAGGCTGATATTGTTATTTTCACTACCGTGGAAAAAGAAGCCGTGCCCGGCAATCCTGTGCCAACCACCAGTACTACGGCACAACTGGTTATGGGCGATGCACTTGCTGTTGCCCTGCTCGAATGCCGGGGGTTCACCGTACAGGATTTTGCCAGGTACCACCCCGGAGGTTCTTTGGGCAAACAACTATATCTAAAGGCTTTGCATCTTTATACCAATAACGAAAGACCAATGGTTGATGCCGGGGCCGGGATCAGGGAGGTAATCCTTGAAATATCGGGAAAAAGGCTCGGAGCTGCAGCAGTGATGGAAAATGATAGTTTGGCCGGCATCATTACAGATGGGGATCTGAGAAGGATGCTGGAAAAGAACAAAGATGTTTCTGAACTCAGGGCAAGGGATATTATGACCCCAAATCCAAAGAGCATCCAGCCTGAGACTCTCGCGGCAGAGGCCCTTCAGCTGATGCGAAGGCACAACATCACCCAGTTGCTGGTAACCGATAAAGGCCAATACCTTGGGATGGTACACCTGCACGACCTTCTAAGGGAAGGCATTATTTAAAATATGATTATCAATGCCTTCATCTAAGCCATAAACCGAATATCATGAAGCTATATACAGAGCAACTGCTTAAGAAATACAAGAAACGCGTGGTGGTGAATCATGTTTCCGTGGAGGTGAACCAGGGAGAAATTGTAGGGCTGCTCGGGCCCAATGGAGCAGGCAAAACCACCACCTTCTACATGATTGTTGGCCTGATCAAACCCAATGAGGGAAAAATATATCTCGAAAACGAAGAGATTACCGGTGAGCCGATGTATAAACGGGCCCAAAGGGGTATAGGCTATCTGGCTCAGGAGGCGAGTGTTTTCAGGGCATTGAGCGTAGAAGACAACATCCGCGCCGTTTTGGAGTTTACCGGAAAAACCAAACTGCAGCAACAGGATAGGCTTGAGAATTTGATTGAGGAATTCGGGCTCCAACAGGTTCGCAAAAGTAAGGGAATTACCTTATCCGGGGGGGAAAGAAGGCGAACCGAAATTGCCCGATCCCTCGCTGTTGACCCTAAATTCATCCTGCTGGATGAGCCTTTTGCGGGAGTTGATCCGATTGCCGTAGAAGACATTCAGGGTATCGTAAAAAAATTAAAGGAAAAGAACATAGGGGTGCTGATCACTGATCACAACGTGCACGAAACCCTGTCCATTACAGACAGGGCATACCTGCTTTTCGAAGGTCGCATCCTTATGTCAGGAACTTCCACCCAGC
>CAZFOI010000293.1:0-2992 GCA_964520605.1 uncultured Bacteroidales bacterium | reverse complement strand
ATTGTTATTTATTTGTTTGTCAAATATTGAGTGAGTATTTGGCGTCCCCAATCTCCATGATGATCCCCGGATGGGTTTCTGCCGCATTCCCTACCACGATCACGTCGGCCCCTGCATCCCATATTTCCAGAGCAGCTTCAGGGGTCCTTATACCTCCTCCAACAACCAGGGGTACCCGAATGTTTTGTCTTACGGCCCTGACCATTTCCATGGGGATGGTATGTATGGCCCCGCTGCCGGCATCCATGAAAATGAGCCTGAGTCCCAGCATTTCTCCCGCCATGGCAGTACATACGGCAATGTCGGTCTTGTCATAGGGTATGGGCAGGGTGTTGCTCATGTACAAAACCGAGGTGATTTTTCCGCTTTCTATCAGTATATAACCTGTGGGTATTACCTCAAGTCCGCTGTTTCGTATCATGGGGGCTGCAACAACATGATTGCTGATCAGCATTTCCGGATTTCTTCCGGAAATCAGTGACAGCAAGAGCAGGGCATCGGCTGATGGAATAACCTGAAGCATGTTGCCGGGAAAAATGATCACAGGCAGTTTGGTTGATGCCTTCAGGTGCTCAATGCACCATGACATATTGTCTCGCGTGAGCAGGCTTCCACCTACAAAAAACATATCTGCACCAGCCGCTTCGGAAAGCTCAATGGTGTGCGAAAGGCTTTTCTCGTCCGTTTTGTCCGGGTCAATCAGAATCGCAAGCTGCTTTTTTTCCGTGCCTGCCTTTTGCTCAATGGCCTGAAGAATATTCATCGTGTTTTATCAATTGGTTTGATATGGGGTTTTATCTGTCAATGGCATACACCAGCAGATATTCTTCAATTACTTCATAATAAACTTTATAGCAGCGATAAAAGTCATCGGTCTGAATCTCTCCGTAAATAGTTCCTTTCCCTTCGAATTGAAACGGAAAGATACGGATATGTTCGCGAAAGAGCAAATCCCGTCTGCCATAAAGCTTGTAAAGCGCCTCCTTGGCAGCCCAGATCAGACACAGACTTTCCTTGGCCTGCTCCGTTAGCAGGTGGGACAGCTCCTTGTTGTTAAGAAACTTATGAGAGACATCGAAAATTTTTTTGCTGATTTTTTCAATGTCTATGCCCACGCTTTTACTTGGACTGGCTATCAATGCAGAAAACTTGCCGGAGTGGGCAACGGAAATATGGCGGATACCATTGTTCAGATGTGGTTTGCCGAATTCGTCATACTCGATGGTAAGCATATCGGTGTCTCCAACCAGATAAGGAAGGATTAAGCGGTAGCTCAGCCAGTGTTGCTTGCGCTGGGGCGATTTAAGAAAAGAGAAATATTGTTTTTCCTTTTCTGAAAGAGAGAGGCTGGCATAAAGCTCCTCCACATCCTCATTGATTTCCCAGATGCCCAGGGCAGCATCCTTCAGGGCTTTTTTCATGAAAAGGCTCATTCAGCGACTTTTTAATCTCAGGCGAATGCATTACCTTTGCAAAAGTATAAATTTAAAGTGAATCAATTATAATGACCCAGGTAGCTGCAGATAAACTGCTGGATTTTAAAGTAAAAGACATTCATCTTGCTGACTTTGGACGTCGCGAGATCGAAATTGCGGAAAAAGAAATGCCGGGCCTTATGGCCATCAGGAAAAAATACGCAAAGGATCAACCCCTTGCCGGAGCCAGGATTACCGGTTCTTTGCACATGACCATACAAACAGCCGTCCTGATAGAAACCCTTGCTGCCCTTGGCGCAGATGTCAGGTGGGCGTCGTGTAATATATTCTCTACCCAGGATCATGCCGCAGCGGCTATTGCAGCTGCCGGGATTCCGGTTTTTGCCTGGAAAGGAGAAACCCTTGAAGAGTATTGGTGGTGTACGCTGCAGGCACTTTCTTTCGCTGATGGTCTTGGCCCCAATCTGATTGTAGACGACGGAGGCGATGCTACCCTGATGGTTCACAAAGGGTATCAGGCAGAAAAGGACGCTTCGGTTCTGGATGTCATTCCCTCCAGCCGCGAGGAAGCCATTGTACTCGATCTGTTATCAAAAACCCTGGAGCAGGATCCGCATAAATGGCACAGAACGGTAGAAGATCTCAAAGGTATTTCTGAAGAAACCACCACCGGGGTTCACCGCCTATACCAAATGATGGAAAAAGGCGAATTGCTTGTTCCGGCCATCAATGTGAACGATTCGGTTACCAAGTCTAAGTTTGACAATCTCTATGGTTGCCGGGAATCCCTTGCCGATGGCATAAAACGTGCCACTGACGTAATGATCGCAGGCAAAGTAGTGGTTGTTTGCGGTTATGGAGATGTTGGAAAGGGCTCGGCCAGGTCCATGCGGGCATATGGTGCCAGGGTTATTGTTACTGAAATTGACCCGATTTGCGCCCTTCAGGCAGCCATGGAAGGATTTGAGGTTAAACCCCTTGAGGATGCCCTTGAGGAAGGCAACATCTTTGTAACCACCACCGGCAACCGTGATGTAATTACCACCTCCCATATGGCCGCCATGAAAGACCAGGCAATCGTGTGCAATATTGGCCATTTCGACAACGAAATTCAGGTTGAACAACTGGAAAACATCCCGGGTGTTATCAAGACCAGCATCAAACCACAGGTAGATAAATACAGTTTTCCTGACGGGCATGAGATTTTTATTCTTGCCGAAGGGCGCCTGGTTAACCTGGGTTGTGCCACCGGCCATCCGAGTTTTGTGATGAGCAATAGCTTCAGCAATCAGGTGCTGGCTCAGATTGATCTGTGGAAGAAGCCATATGAATTGGGGGTTTACACCCTGCCCAAGCTTCTGGACGAAGAGGTTGCCAGGTTGCACCTCGATCAGATTGGCGTAAAACTCACCCGACTGACGCCCGATCAGGCTGCGTACATCGGAGTGGACGTAAACGGACCTTACAAGCCGGAATATTACCGTTATTAATTGGATACCTGAAGGAAGGGTGGGTTGTAAAAGGTTCGGTATCTTTTTAGCGGATGCCGTGAAGGA
>CAZFOI010000292.1:0-3041 GCA_964520605.1 uncultured Bacteroidales bacterium | reverse complement strand
GAGCATAGACCCCGGTCTTTGGGATAAGTGCGAAAAGAACCCGAACATCATGGTAGACAAACTCACCATGGAGCATTACGAAAGGCTTTCAGCAGACAGCGGCTTTATGGATAAGTACCGTGATATTTGCAACCGCTTTAATGCCTATATGGAGGCCGGCAACCATAAGTCTGACAAGCAGATTGCCTATTTTAGCATGGAGTATGGGCTTCATGAGTCCATCAAGATTTATTCAGGCGGTCTGGGTGTTCTTGCAGGGGACTTTTTAAAACAAGCCAGCGACGACAACACAAATATGGTGGCCGTTGGACTGATGTACCGTTATGGATATTTTAGTCAGGGTTTGTCTGTAAACGGAGAACAACTGGCCATTTACAATCCACATAACTTTTTTAATATGTCGGCACAGCCCGTGCGCGATCAGGATGGTAAGTGGGTAAAAATTCACATAGCCTTTCCCGGACGTACCCTGCATGCCAGGATTTGGAGAATTGATGTGGGGCGCATTCCTTTGTACCTCCTTGACTCAGATATTACTGAAAACACCCCGGCTGATCGCTTCATTACCCATCAATTATACGGGGGTGACTGGGAAAACAGATTCAAACAGGAGTTCCTGCTGGGGATCGGGGGCATTCGTTTGTTAGACGCCCTTGGCCTGAATCCAGATGTTTTCCATTGCAATGAAGGGCATGCAGCCTTTACAGGGCTTGAGCGTCTTCGCAAATATGTGCAGGAAAGCGGACTTGGATTTGAAGAAGCAATTGAAGTGGTAAGGGCAAGCAGCCTGTTTACCACCCATACACCCGTGCCGGCAGGCCATGACTTTTTCTCTGAAGATATGATCCGTGCCTATATGCCCCACTATCCGGAGCGCCTTGGTATATCCTGGCAAAGCTTTATGGGCCTTGGTTTGATGAACCCAGGCAAGCCGGGAGAGAGCTACTCCATGAGCGTACTTGCCACAAGGCTGTCCAGATATGTTAACGGAGTAAGCCGCATCCATGGTGCCGTTTCGCGTCAGATGTTTAAGGAACTCTATCCGGGCTATTTCCCGGAAGAATTGCATATTGGTTATGTCACCAATGGTGTGCATTATGGCACCTGGACTGCCCCTGAATGGCAGGAACTGTTCAAAGATGCATTTCCTGAAAGCTTCAACAAAGACATATCCGACCCCGCCTGCTGGGAGCAGATATTCAATGTTCCCGACGAACGCATCTGGGATCTAAGAAATCAGCAAAGGCGCAAGCTTCTGGAGTATATGAAAAAAAGGCTGCTCAGAAACCTTTCCAGAAGACAGGAAACCCCCAGAAAAATCTATCAGGTTCTGGAGGCCGTTAATGACCGCACCCTTACCATCGGATTTGCCCGCCGCTTTGCCACTTACAAACGCGCCAGACTGCTTTTTAATGATCTGGAACGTCTTGACCGGATAGTGAATAATCCCGAGATGCCTGTACAATTTGTGTATGCGGGCAAGGCACACCCGGCAGATAAAGCCGGTCAGGAACTCATCCGTCACATCGTGGAAGTAAGCAAGCGAAAAGAATTCCGTGGAAAAATCATCTTTTTGGAAGATTATGACATGGAAGTTGGTGCCGCCCTTACCCAGGGAGTGGATATCTGGCTGAACACCCCTACCCGCCCGCTGGAAGCATCAGGAACCAGCGGAATGAAGGCTGTTCTAAACGGGGTGATGAACCTGAGCGTGCTGGATGGTTGGTGGGCAGAAGGTTACAGGCGGGAAGCCGGCTGGTACCTGAAAGAAGAACGCACCTATGAAAACCAGGCTTTCCAGGATGAGCTTGATGCCGAAACGATTTACAACCTGATTGAGTCAGAAATTGCGCCCATGTTTTATGAGCGCAACAACAAAAACATCCCTGTTGAATGGGTCAGGTGGATCAAAAACAACATTGCAGGCATTGCCCCCCACTTTACCAACAAGCGCATGCTGGACGAATACTTCAGCAAGTATTACAACCCCCTGTTCGATTCCGCTGCCCTATTGTCTGGCGATGATTTTGCCCGTGCAAAAGAGATGGTATCCTGGAAAAAACGTATAAGCGCCGGATGGGAAGCCATAGAAGTACAGAGCAAAAGCCTCATGAGCAATTCAGGCAGTCCGCTCAGGCTGGGAGAAACCTTCAGCGCAGAAATAGTTCTGGGAATCGGGGACCTTGACCCTGCTGACCTGGGATTGGAAGTGGTGTTTGTGCAAAAACCACTGGAAGGTGAACCCGAGGTGGTTTCTGTTTACGAAATGGACGCAGAAGTGAAAGGCAAGCGGATGATTACCTTTGGCTGCAAAATTCCTGTTAAACGAACCGGTGTTTACAACTATGCCTTCAGGCTGTTCCCAAAACACCCCCAACTTGGTCACAGACAGGATTTTCAGCTGACCAAATGGTTATAATGTATCTATTCAAACCCTTATAAAATCTAACCAACATGAAACTATTAGAAGGAAAAACTGCTCTGGTAACGGGAGGCTCGCGCGGCATTGGCAAGGCCATTGCCATAGCCTTTGCCAGGGAGGGTGCCAATGTGGCCTTTTCTGATCTTGTTTATGACGAGCAGGCCATGGAACTGGAAAAAGAGCTTCAGGCACTGGGTGTAAAGGCCAAAGGTTTTGCCTCGAATGCCGCCAGCTTTGCCGATTCAGAAAAACTGGCAGATGAGGTTGCTTCATTATTTGGCAGCATAGATGTTTTGGTTAACAATGCCGGCATCACACGAGACACCCTGCTGATGCGTATGAGTGAAGAACAATGGGATCAGGTAATTCAGGTTAACCTGAAATCCGTGTTTAACCTTACCAAGGCCGTGCAGAAATATATGCTGAAACAACGCAGCGGAAGCATCATCAATATGAGTTCGGTGGTTGGTCTTGGCGGAAATGCCGGTCAGGCCAATTATGCTGCTTCAAAAGCAGGGATGATTGGATTTACCAAATCGGTAGCCCAGGAAATGGGACCACGTTCGGTTCGCTGCAACGCCATTGCACCCGGATTTATTGAAACCGATATGACGGCAGG
>CAZFOI010000291.1:0-3051 GCA_964520605.1 uncultured Bacteroidales bacterium | reverse complement strand
CTAGTTTGTCAAATGCATCATCAGTTTTTTTCGTCACCTATGTTAGCAATAATTTTTTAATCTCCGTATTATTTTTTTTTGGTTTTTTTTTTGAATGATTGCTTATTTGATTCCAAAATGCTAATATTGCAGGCGAAAACAGACCCATGAATATAGCGGCTACCTATTATGCTTACTTCTTTTATGCTGTTCCCAAAGCGGGGCCGGAGAGAATCTTGCATATATAGAACCCAAAAAATATATAACCATCAACCAGCCCCGCAAATGCTGGTCTTTTTTTTTTGCATTTGAAAAAAAGAGCCAATGAAACAGCTGTTTTGTGAGTCAAAAAAGATAACCCCATGATTGTTTGTATAGCAGGAATCGGATTGATTGGCGGCTCCATGGCCATAGACCTGCGCCGCAGCGGATTTGCCACAAAGATTGTCGGGGTGGATCCGAACAGTGAGCATATCAAAACAGCCCTGGAAAAGGGGATTATTGACAGTGAAGACACCCTGGACAAGGCATTGGGTGTGTGCGATTTGATTGTGTTGAGTTGTCCGGTGGATGCCATTGCAGGCATGCTTACCCATGTTCTTGACCGCGTAAAAGGAAGCACTAAGGTGGTAACCGACACAGGGTCATGCAAGCATTATCTTGGCAAACTGACAAAAGAGCATCCTGCCCGGGAGCGTTATGTTTCAGCCCATCCAATGGCCGGAACTGAATATAGCGGGCCGCAGGCAGCCATGGCTGATCTGTTTCGCAATAAGGTTTCCATCATTTGCGACAAACAGGCGTGCGCACCCGATGCGCTGGCACTGACAGAAAAGCTTTATGCCAATCTGGGATCACGACTTTTGTATATGGATTCCTTATGCCACGACCAGAGTGCCGCTTCAGTATCCCATTTGTCCCATTTGAGTTCATTTGCCCTTTCGCTTGCCGTTCTGCAAAAGGAAAAAGATCAGGAAAAAATATTGGCCATGGCGGGAGGCGGATTTGTATCCACCGTAAGACTGGCCAAAAGTGAATCATCCATGTGGGTGCCGGTATTCCTTCAGAATGCAGATCCAAATCTGGAAATGCTCGACACCTACATCGACCAACTCTTAAGCTTTCGAAAGCATATATCCGAAGGAAATGCGAGGGAATTACAAAACATGATCAATAAAGCCAATAAAATCAAATCTATCATACCATAATACCCGGAAATGAAAACATTAAATAAGCTGGAACCAATAAACAAATGGCCTGTTTACAGGCAGCGCCCCCTGGTAGTTTCCGGCCCCTGCAGTGCAGAATCAGAACAACAGTTGATGCAAACCGCCAGGGCACTTGCAGCCGGAGGAAGGACAGATGTCCTAAGAGCAGGAATCTGGAAACCCAGGACACGGCCCGGAGCCTTTGAAGGCATGGGCAGCCCGGCCCTTAAATGGCTTAAAAAAGCACAGGAAGAAACGGGAATTATGGCGGCAACTGAAGTTGCCACGGCACATCATGTGTATGAGGCCCTTAAATACGGACTTTCATGCATATGGATAGGCGCAAGGACAACCGCCAACCCTTTTGCCGTTCAGGAGATTGCCGATGCCCTTGAAGGTTCGGGAATATGTGTTCTGATTAAAAATCCGGTAAATCCGGATCCGGATCTTTGGCTTGGAGCCATCGAGAGAATCTATAAATCTGGCATCACCCGCATCGGAGCCATTCACCGTGGTTTCTCCTCATATGAAAAAAACGGATATCGCAACAGTCCGCTTTGGATGATCCCCCTGGAAATGAAGCAAAAGCTTCCTGATCTGCCCATGATCTGCGACCCAAGCCATATCTGTGGAAACCGCAGCATGCTGTCGGAAGTGGCCCAACGGGCCATGGACTTGAATTTTGACGGTTTGATGATTGAAACCCATATAGACCCCGACAGCGCCCTTAGCGATGCTGCCCAGCAGATTACACCGGATGGTCTTGGCATTCTGCTGGGCAATCTGATAATGCGGAACCAGGAGCCTGCAGAATCCGCACAACTGCCCCGGCTTGCCGAACTAAGAAATAAGATTGATATCTTTGATGAACAATTGCTTCAAATTCTGGAGCAAAGGATGTCGGTTGCCAGAGACATTGCGAGGCATAAACGACTTATGGGATTTTCTGTCCTGCAATCCGGCCGATGGGCTGAAGTGATGGAGAAGAACCTGCTCAGTGCAAGGGAAAAGGGGCTTGGTAAAGAATTTATACGTCATTTGTTCCGTTTTATACATCAGGAGTCCATTCAACAGCAAAGCCGCATCATGAATCCGGGAGAGAAAGCATAAAAAGATGACCGATTCCATCATTATCACCACAGCAAATGGCCAAAGCAGGGTTTATACCGGATCCTGCCTGCACCTGCTCCCTTCCCTTTTGTCGGGACGTAAGGTGTTTGTAATAACCGACAACAATGTTTCCCATCATCTGTCTGCTCATTTCCCCGATGCCCCGGTATTGATTATCAAAAGCGGAGAATCGTCAAAGAACTGGAAAACCCTGGCTGAGGCTGGTCGGTGGCTGCTGGATCAGGGGGCAGACCGCAGCGCGTTCATTTTGGGTTTCGGAGGGGGTATGGTTTGCGACCTGGCGGGTTTTCTGGCTTCGATATACATGCGGGGCATAGGATTTGGTTTTGTATCAACCACTTTGCTTTCTCAAACAGATGCGAGCGTAGGAGGGAAAAACGGCATCAACCTGGATGGATACAAAAACATTCTGGGGGTATTCAATCAACCGGAATTTGTTCTGTGCGACCCCATTCTGCTTGAAACTTTGCCCGACAAAGAGTGGAGAAACGGTCTGGCTGAAGTTGTGAAACATGCCCTGATAGCAGACCAGGCCATGTTCGATCTAATGGAGCAGAACATCAACAGGATATTGTTGAGAGATCATGCATTTGCAGCCTATATGGTAAATCGCTCCGTAGAAATAAAATCACACATTGTCAGGGAAGACGAAAGAGAGCATGGTATGCGCAGGAAACTCAACCTTGGGCACACTTTGGGCCATGCAGTGGAACGGGCAACAGGCATGCCACAC
>CAZFOI010000290.1:0-3053 GCA_964520605.1 uncultured Bacteroidales bacterium | reverse complement strand
ATGGGCGAGTTGCATCTGGAAATTCTGGTCGACAGGCTAAAGCGTGAATTTAAGGTGGAATGCAATCAGGGTGCACCCCAGGTTGCGTATAAGGAAGCCGTTACCGCTAGCGTACAGCATCGCGAGGTCTATAAGAAACAAACCGGTGGGCGCGGAAAATTTGCCGATATCGTATTTGAAATGGGCCCTGCTGATCAGGATGTTCAGGGCCTTCAGTTTGTTGATCAGGTTAAGGGAGGCAATATCCCAAAAGAATACATCCCAGCTGTTGAGAAAGGCTTCAAAAATGCCATGCAGAATGGTGTGCTTGCCGGATATCCGCTCAACAGCCTTAAGGTTACACTTCTGGATGGGTCTTATCATACAGTGGATTCGGATTCCCTTTCCTTTGAACTTGCTGCCCGAATTGCTTTCAAGGCCGCTGCAAAGAAGGCTGCCTCTGTATTGCTGGAGCCCATTATGAAACTGGAGGTGGTAACCCCTGAAGAATATGTTGGAGATGTGGTAGGGGATATTAACCGCAGAAGGGGACACCTCACAGGTTTGTCTTCCCGTTCCAATCTGCAGGTTATCAATGCCACAGTTCCCCTCTCAGAAATGTTTGGATATGTTACTTCACTGCGCACACTTACCAGTGGCAGGGCTACATCCAGTATGGAATTTTCCCACTATACCGAGACCCCGAAAAATATTTCAGACGAAGTAATCTTTAAGCTTTTTGGTGTAAAAGCATAATTAATATAAATGTAAAACAGCCGTGAGTCAAAGAATCAGAATCAAACTCAAATCTTACGATTACAATTTGGTAGATAAGTCTGCCGAGAAGATCGTGAAAACGGTAAAGTCAACCGGCGCCATTGTTAATGGGCCGATTCCGCTTCCCACAAACAAGAAGATCTTTACCGTTCTGCGCTCCACATTTGTGAACAAGAAGTCGCGCGAGCAGTTCCAGCTATGCTCCTACAAACGCTTACTGGACATATACTCGTCTTCTTCCAAAACTGTTGATGCACTTATGAAACTGGAGCTTCCCAGTGGCGTGGAAGTGGAAATCAAGGTATAATCGTACACATTTTGTGTACAGTTTAAAAACTGAAACATGTCAGGATTAATTGGAAAAAAAATCGGAATGACCAGCTTGTTCGATGCCTCTGGGAAGAACATCCCATGCACGGTAATTGAAGCCGGTCCCTGTGTGGTTACCCAGGTTAAAACACTGGAGAAAGATGGTTATGAGGCCATTCAGCTTTCCTTTGACGAAAAGAAGGAAAAGAATACAACCAAGGCCCTGAAAGGTCACTTCGCCAAGGCTGGAACCACACCAAAAAAATACGTTGCGGAATTCTCCCGCTTCGAGAAAGAAAACCGCAAGGCTTTCGGCGATGTGCTGAAGGCTGATGTTTTCATCGAAGGAGAATTTATCGATGTGGTTGGAATAAGCAAGGGTAAAGGGTTTCAGGGCGTTGTGAAACGTCATGGATTTGGTGGTGTTGGACAGGCGACTCACGGACAACACAACCGACTCAGGGCCCCCGGTTCACTCGGTGCTTCGTCCTATCCTTCCCGCGTATTCAAGGGAATGCGCATGGCCGGCCGTATGGGAGGCCAGCGTGTAAAAATGATCAACCTTCAGATTGTGAAGATCATACCCGAGCAAAACATTGTTATCGTTAAAGGTTCTGTACCAGGACCCAATGGTTCATATTTAATTCTTGAAAGATGGAGTTAACAGTATATAAAACAGATGGAAGCAAAACCGACAAGGTCATTCAGCTGAACCCTGAGGTTTTTGCCATTGAGCCGAACGATCATGCCATCTATCTCGATGTAAAACAATATCTGGCCAATCAGCGTCAGGGAACCCATAAGGTAAAACCCAGGAATGAAGTTTCCGGAAGTACGCGTAAGCTGAAAAGACAGAAGGGAACCGGAGGGGCTCGTATCGGCGATATCAAATCCCCCCTTCTTCGTGGTGGCGGACGTGCATTTGGTCCCAGACCCAGGGATTATTCTTTTAAACTTAACAAAAAAGTTAAGGTTCTCGCCCGCAAATCTGCGCTATCCTACAAGGTCCTTGGCGAAAAGCTTCTGGTGCTGGAGGATTTTACCATGGATACACCAAAGACAAAAACCTATCTCGATATCCTTAAAAATCTGAATATTGCAGGTAAGAAGTCTTTGTTGGTACTTCCTGAACAAAACAGGGAGATTTATCTTTCCCTTCGTAATATTCCCAAGGCAAACGTGTCTATTGCCACCGATCTGAATACCTATATTATTATGAATGCAGATCAGGTTGTTTTTGTGGAAAGTGCCGTTAAATCCCTGGAAGAATTTTTACTTAATCAGTAAACTGAAGAATCGGGCTGGAAAAAGATCGGCCCCTAAATAAACAGAAAATGGAAGTTTTAATCAAGCCTCTGATTACCGAGAAAATGACCGCTGTCAGCGAAAAGTTTCCGGCGCGCTTCGGGTTCGTGGTAGACAAAAGAGCCACCAAGGGCCAGATCAAAAAAGCCGTTGAGGATATGTACGGAGTTAACGTTTACACGGTGAACACCATGGTGTACCTTGGCAAACGCAAGAGCCGTTATACCAAAACCGGCTTCCAGACCGGACGCAAAAATAGTTTTAAAAAGGCCATCGTAACTTTGAAAGAAGGCCAGACCATTGATTTTTACAGCAATATTTAAGGATAAATGGCTTTAAAAAAATTCAAACCAACCACCCCTGGTCAGCGCAATAAGATTATCAGCGCATTTGACGAAATAACTGCCTCGAAACCCGAAAAGAGCCTGGTGGTTGGTATCAGCAAATCGGGAGGCAGGAATAAACAAGGTAAAATGACCATGCGCTATATGGGTGGTGGTCATAAGAGGCGCTTGCGCATCATCGACTTTAAGCGTGATAAGGATGGCGTTCCGGGAGTTGTGCATTCAATAGAATACGATCCCAACCGCTCTGCACGTATCGCCCTGATACATTATGCTGACGGTGAAAAACGCGATATAATTGCTCCCCACGGTCTTAAGCCGGGCCAGACCATTATGTCA
>CAZFOI010000289.1:0-3063 GCA_964520605.1 uncultured Bacteroidales bacterium | reverse complement strand
AGAATGTAATGGCAGGATATTGGAACAATCCCAAAGCCACTGCTGAGACATTGAAAAATGGCTGGCTGTTTACCGGAGACCTTGGGTATCTGGATGCTGATGGCTATTTGTATGTTCTGGGTCGGAGCAAGAGCCTCCTGATAGGAGGAGATGGGGAGAAGTACAGCCCTGAAGGAATTGAAGAGGCCATGATGGAACAATCTGCCATTTTCGATCAGGTGATGCTGTATAACAATCAGAATCCATATACATCGGGTCTTATTGTATTGAACAAGGCTGCAGTAAAGGACTATATTCGCAAGAACAATATTGATACAAAAACCGAGAAAGGTCAGCAGCAGGTAATTCAGCGGCTTGTGGCAGAAATTGGCCGCTACCTTCCGGGAGGCGAGTTTGCAGGCATGTTCCCCCCACGATGGTTGCCATCTACGGCTGTGTTCCTTACAGAAGCATTCTCCGAGCAGAACAAGCTGATGAACAGTACCATGAAAATTGTACGTCCTGCCATCACGGAATATTACAAGGACCAGATTGCCATGATGTATACCCCTGAAGGCAAAGACTTTTTTAATGAATGGAACCGGCAATGTATTGCCAGTTTTTCTGAATGATTCCATGATCGGACTGGATGATGCCCGGCGAATTGCTGCCGGGGACTATACTTATCTGCTTCCTCAGAACAGGATAGCCGCATACCCTTTACCTGAGCGGGATCGGTCCAAACTGCTTGTGATTGATGAGAACGGGCTTAAAGAGGATGTATTTTCCCGTTTGCCCCAGTACCTTGCGGATAATAGCTTGCTTGTGCTAAACAATACCCGGGTGGTACAGGCCAGGTTGTTGTTTCACAAACCGGGTGGTGCACTCATTGAAGTATTTTGTCTGCACCCGATTTCTCCTTATTCCGATGTTCAGTTGGCATTTGAAACTGGCTCGCCAACAGAGTGGTTTTGCCTGGTAGGAGGAGCAAAGAAATGGAAAAACGGTAAATTAACATTGGCCCTGCCTCATGGCGGAGGTTTGCTGCACGCAGAGAAACTGGATCGGATGGCGGAGGGTTACCGGATTCGATTTGTATGGGAGCCATCTGGCATTCCGTTTTCGGAGGTGTTGTTGCACGCTGGCATCACACCATTACCCCCATACATTCAAAGGCCTTCTGAAGAAAGTGACAAGCAAAGATACCAGACAGTTTTTGCCAAAACCCCGGGGTCAGTGGCTGCACCCACAGCTGGTCTGCATTTTACTCCGGAAGTTTTTTCCCGCCTGGGTGAAAAGGGTATCGATGTATGCAATGTAACCCTTCATGTAGGTGCGGGTACCTTTAAACCGGTAACGGCTGCCCGGATTGGCGATCATGCAATGCACAGTGAGCAGTTTTTTGTGTCTACAGAGACCCTTAAATCCCTTAAAAAGTCAGGAAGACTGCTGGTTAGTGTGGGTACAACCAGTATGCGCACCCTTGAAAGCCTGTATTGGCTGGGGGTTAAGTTACTTGGCGAAGGTATTTCGGAAGAAGTCCCATTCCTTGAGCAATGGTTTCCATATGCTTATACAGGGCCCTTGCCCGGTGTTGTTGAAGCCCTGGATGCATTGATTCATAAGTCTGAAAGTAACGGTTTGGGGGGCATCAGGGGAGAAACTTCACTGATCATTGTTCCCGGATACGATTTTAAAATAACAGAGAGACTGATAACCAACTTTCACCAGCCAGGCAGCACCCTTTTGCTATTGGTGGCTGCTTTTGCAGGCGAGCAGTGGGTTAAGGCATATCGCTATGCCCTGGATCACGATTTTCGTTTTCTGAGCTATGGAGACAGTTGCTTGTTTACCCGGCAAAATTTACAATCATGAATGACCTGTTTGGCATAGCGTTTCATGACTACCTCAAAGGAGAGCGCAAGAATTATTTTCGGGTGTGGATTAACGGACAGGAGCAGGATCCACTGCCTGTGGCATATTTTTTCAGGACATTCTCCAGAATGCCCATTCACGAAAAACTGGTTCTCGGCAATTGCCGTGGACGAATCCTGGATGTGGGAGCAGGAGCAGGGGCGCATGCACTTGTATTGAGCAAAAGAGGTCTGCATGTTACCGCAATTGACGCTTCTCCCGGAGCTGTAGAAGCAATGCAGGCAAGGGGTCTGAATGCCATCAGGACCGGATTCATGGACTTCAGCGGGGGTGTGTTCGACAGCATACTTTTTTTGATGAATGGCATAGGTATGGCAGAAAAGATCAAAAGATTGCCAGCCCTGCTTTCCCATGCGCGGAGACTGCTTGCCCCCGGGGGAGCAATATTCCTGGAATCCACAGACCTTTTGTATATGTTTGAGCAAGCAGACGGATCCCTGCTGTTGCCCATGCACACAGGATATTATGGGGAGACGCGTTTTATGATGACCTATAAAAACAAAAAAGCCAGGCCTTTTGCCTGGCTATATGTGGATTATGACAACTTAAGTCATCTTTCTGATCAGTCGGGTCTCAAAGCAGAGATGATATGGCACGGCAGAACACATAATTATATTGCCAGGCTCACTCACAGAATCTGAATCAAAACCGCAACGGCTATTAGCAGGTCGGTTGCAAGTACAACCATCACATTCATGCCCATGGCAGGGATCAGCAAGGCATTGTCGGAACCATGTACAATGGCTGTCTGACTGGCTTTAACCGCAAGAGGCAGGGGCAAAAGCGCCAGGTAGATCCATAAGGAGGCTATGCCAAGAACCGGCAATAGGATGATGGTTCCAAAGGTTAGCACTATGCCGGCAGTATAAATCCATGCAGCGGTTCTTTTCCCGAATTTGATTACCAGGTGGTGACGCCCACCTTTTTTGTCTGCCTCTGCATCGGGAAACTCGTTGAGCAGAAGAAGCAGGGCGGTGAGTATGCCAGGAGGTATTGACATCAGCCAGACTTCCAGGGGAACCAATTGTCCCAGCGACATTTCCGGTTGGGCATTCATGGCAATATAGGTGCCAATTACAACCAGGGTGCCCAGGGTAAGACCGGCAAAAAACTCTCCCAGTAGTATCTTGGCTAAAAGGGGAGTGTAGT
>CAZFOI010000288.1:0-3086 GCA_964520605.1 uncultured Bacteroidales bacterium | reverse complement strand
AGAATCAATTACCTGAACAAACAAAAAACCCATAGCAGAGTTGAAGCGGCTTTTTTTGATATGTATTAGTATTGTAAGCTTAATGCCGGCTTATGCTCAGGATGTTGGCCAAACCATCGCTAAGGGCAGAGATGCATTTGCCAACGGGCAATATGCAGCAGCGACAAGCTACTACAGGCGGGCATTGTTTTTTGGGAACGACTCTGTTGCAGGACATATCTATCCGCTGATTGCCCAAAGTCAGCTACACGCCGGAAATTTTGAGGAAAGCCTGTTCTTTTTCGGGCTTGCATTCAATTCCGCCGGCAGCGACAGTTTGAAAAACGAGTACACCTTCAGCAGGGTACTTGCATCCATTATGCTTGGAGACACAGACCTGGCAAGGCAATACTTATATACCATAAACGCCAGTTCCGGCTATATCCTGCGAAGGCAATACTTTTACAGCGGACTGATTCACCTGATGACAAACAATTTTGAGAAGGCCCAGTCAGAACTTATTCATGCCGCTGAGCATGATCATATAAAAGAACTGGTAATGAATGCCTTTCAAAATGCTGCTTTGCACAAACCACGGATTGCCACTGCCCGAACCCTGAGTGCCGTAATTCCCGGTTTGGGGCAATTGTATGCCGGAAATCCCCTGGCAGCCGCCAATTCATTCCTTCTAAATACCGGATTGATTGCTTTGGCAGTGTATACCGCGGCAAGATATACTTTTTTAGATGGTGCAGCAAGCATTATCCCATGGTTAACAAGATATTATATGGGCGGATTAGACAATGCCGAACGCCTTGCCATTAAGCAGATTGAAATTAAAAAAGCCCTGCTGATGGCCAAGATTGCAGAAATTTTCGAAGAAAACAACAGGCATTGACAAACTTCAGAAATACTTTGGCAGGATATTTGTAAATTTGGCTTCATCAAAATAACCATGAAACGAGCATGTTCGTTAATTCATTAAGGATACAAAGCCTACATGCAGGTAAATCCCAATAACACCCAATTTAATGCTTATGAAAAAAATCATCACCCTTTTCCTTGCTGTTGTTTTTGCCGGATTTACAGCTCAGGCCGGCACTTCGGCATACAGACCCGATCATGCGGGTATTGATCAGCTGTTTGCCCAGGCAGAATCGGTATCCATAATGGATGCCGGAAGTATGGCTCCGTTTGCTGACAGCCATATGGGTACGGGAATGTCAGTTTTGAAAGAAAAAGATCCGGGAGTGGCTTTTGCTCTTTCCTTTGTACTGGGATACCTTGGAATCCACAGGGCTTACCTTGGAACCTCTACCGGAACGATTGTGGCCTACATTCTGACTGCCGGTGGTTGCGGAATTGTGGCAACTGTTGACTGGATTGTACTGCTGATAGGATTGATCAATGATGATATCAGCAAATACGTTGACAACCCCAGCTTCTTTATGTGGTAAGCATAAAAAAACATTTTCCGGGGGATGGTTGCTATCGGTGACCATCCCTTTTTTTTGGGGAATTAAAGTGTGTGAAACAATTCCTGAAAACACCGTCTCTGCTCATAATCAATGCCTTTTTGCCCAGATAGTCGGTTTCTGACCTGGTTAAGATGTTTACGGAAAGTTTCAGGAACAGCCAACTGTTTCAAAGATTGCAAATAATAGTATTGAAATATCAGATTATCCGGAAAGGTCTCTGTTAACCAGCGCCCATGCTTTTCAGCCTTGGCTGGGTTCTCTTCCATATCAAGAAAAATCCTTAGTAAAAAATAGTGAGATTCCGTTTTCAATAGCAAATCGCTGCTTTCTGTTGCCTTTTGCAACATGGCAACCCCTTTGGCAGCATCGCCTGAAGGATATAACAAACTATAAAGACGGAATATGGGGTTTTTTCTGCCGGCATACACCGTCATATAGTTATAAATGCCGGATGTAAGCAGAAATCCCTCGAAAATGGTCACTCTGTTCAGGCTTTCTTCTATCTGTTTAAGACACTGCCTTCCGCTGCGGTAAGCCTTGATCATCTGGCCATTTTTTGCATCCATTCTGGCAATCATGGCATAAACATTAATATAGTAGAAAATCTCCTCGTCCAAAGCAGGATTTGGGATCATCGATAAGGTATTCCTGGCGGTTGTATAGAAGTCGTTCTCAATAGATTCATTGTATGGCAAAGTCAGGGTTTTCCACCAAACCAGATTGGTCTTTGCAAAATGGGGGAGATAATGCCTGGGATACTTATCCAGCATGAGGTTAATCAAATTCCCGGCTGCCTCAAAATCAAATGAATACAAGGCTGTTAAGGCGTTTCTATACTCCCGCTCTATGCGGGAGGGTACCAAATTTGCAGTATGAGTGGAAGTACTTTCAGACTTCAGCTCAAAGGGCAGAATCCCCATGATTGCCGTTAGAAAAAACAGCACCTTCAACAGTCTGGCATATTTACTCATTACCCGGTATTTGAATGTCTTCCATGTGATCAAAAAACCTGATAAGCAACATTGACAAAGCATGGTTTCGGTCTGCTATATTATGCATTTTGGCATTGGATGCGAATTCCCCCGCCTGTCTGATGCCACCAAAATACAGCATCTGAAAAATACCCAGGCCCAGAACAAAACCGCTTATATAATACCCATTCATTGCCATAAGAGCAAAGCCTGTTAATGCAGAGGCCTGTGACAATCCGTTGGCTATCCCCCAAAATGGTTCACCGGCATAGATGTGTCCTAGACCTGGCAAGATACTTGAATATAGCCGGGCCTTCTGCTTGTCGGGCAATTTGATTTTCCTTGTTGATATTTCTCTATATGCTGTCAGGATTTCCATCATTCTCTCTCTGTTTTGCAGATCAGAATCGGCTATACCCTTCTGCATCCAATGGATGGCTTCTTTAAAATTGCCCGATTGGGTATCCAGCAAGGCCCCGAGCAGGCCGGTCCGTCCGCTTCCACGCAATTGAGGATAGAAAAACACCAGTTGGGCAAACCAGGCATCTGATTCAGTGTAGTCGCCTGCCAGATAATTACAAAGCGCCAACTCATAATACACTTGATCCAGATAATCAACAGAGGTCCTCAGCATAAAGGAACGTTGCAAATCCCTGAT
>CAZFOI010000287.1:0-3091 GCA_964520605.1 uncultured Bacteroidales bacterium | reverse complement strand
GGAAGACTTTGGTTTCAATGCCCGCACCGAGCAGTATGAAAACCTTTACGAAGCCGGTGTAATTGACCCCACCAAGGTTACCCGCGTTGCCCTGGAAAACGCTTCTTCCATCGCAGGCATGCTGCTTACCACAGAATGTGTGCTGGCAGACATCAAGGAAGACAAACCCGAAATGCCAATGAATCCCGGCATGGGCGGAATGGGCGGAATGATGTAATCGCTTTCCCCGCAAATACAAAAACAACAACCAAGGCCGCCTGGAGAAGTTCTCCAGGCGGCCTTAATTTATGCCGGTAAGCTACCTCAAGTTTTTAAAAAATGCGCTCCATGGTGGCATTCAGACGGTCTTCGAACGGACTTGGACCTCCTGCTCTGCTAACGGTGTATTGCATACGTATGGTGCCGCCGGTTAACACACCCTCTCCCTGAAATTGGAAAAAACCCCTGGTTTGAATCGGTATATGGATAATATTGCCTTCCACCCGGGCTTCAACATCCAGTTCAATATTATAAAAATTGGATATTAACACCAGGTCATTGCTTCCTGAGCGCTTCCGGATGCGAACCTCATAATCATCCCTGACTTCCAGACCCTGGCTTTCTTCGGTAACCGCATAGAAACCCACAAAAGCATTGCGCTCATCGCCCTCCTGGTCATCGCAGGATGTCAGTACCATGGAAACCATGGCCATAAGGCATAGCAAACGAAGGAATTTCATACGGTAAATGTATCTCTAAATAACCACATTTACAATTTTTCCGGGAACTACTATTACCCTTTTCGGGGCCTTCCCGTCCAACCATTTTTGTGCTTCTCCGGCACCGATCACAGCCTGCTCTATCTGTTCTTTTGTAGCATCGGCCGGCATGTCAATTTTGAATCGCGTTTTACCGTTGAAGGAAACCGGATAGGAAACCGTGTCGCTTATTACGTACTTTTCCTCCCAAATAGGGAAAGCAGCCACGGTAACGCTGCCGGTATTGCCAAGAAGGTGCCAGAGTTCCTCTCCCAGATGGGGGGCAAAAGAAGACACCATTACGGCCAGTGGCTCAAGGATTTCCCTTTTGTTGCATTTGGCCTCGCCCAACTCATTCACACAGATCATAAATGCACTCACTGCGGTATTGAACGAAAACCGCTCGATGTCTTCGCCAACCTTGCGTATGGTTTTATGAAGTATGCGGCGTTCGTTGTCCGTAGCCGGTTCTTCAGACACCAGGAAGCGATTCCCCGTATCGTGATACAGGCGCCACAATTTGCGAATAAACCTGAACACGCCTTCTATGCCATTGGTATCCCAGGGCTTGGCCTGCTCAACCGGGCCCAGAAACATTTCATACAGCCTCAGGGTGTCGGCACCATAGCGCTCAATAAGCTGATCGGGGTTAACCACATTGTGAAATGACTTCGACATTTTCTCAACTTCCCATCCACAGATGTATTTCCCGTTCTCCAGAACAAATTCGGCATTGGCGTACTCGGGATTCCAGCGCCTGAATGCTTCTGTATCCAGCTGATCGTGATGTACCATATTCACATCCACGTGTATGGCGGTGGTGTCATACTGGTCTTTCAGTCCGAGGGAGACAAAGGTGTTGCTCCCTTTTACGCGATACACGAAGTTCGAGCGGCCCTGTATCATTCCCTGGTTGATCAGCTTTTTAAAAGGCTCATCTTCCACCACCAGACCCAGATCGAACAGGAATTTGTTCCAGAACCGGGCATAGATCAGGTGTCCGGTGGCATGTTCCGCCCCTCCTACGTATAAATCTACATTGCGCCAATACTGAACCGCCTCCCGGGATACCAGTTCCTGGTTGTTTTGCGGATCCATATAGCGCAGGTAGTAGGCACTGGATCCGGCAAATCCCGGCATGGTGTTGCACTCAAGGGGATGGCCATCGGTGGTTTGCCAGTTAACAGCCCTGGCAAGCGGAGGCTCTCCGGTTTCAGTGGGCAAGTATTTGTCTATGGGTGGAAGTTCAAGTGGCAGCTGATCATCAGCAAGTACCCTGGCCATGCCGTCCTGATAATACACAGGAAATGGCTCACCCCAATAACGCTGGCGGCTGAAAATGGCATCGCGCAGGCGGTAATTGATCCTGCCGGTGCCTATGCCTTCCGTTTCGAGTCTGGAGATTACGGCAGCAATCGCCTCTTTTACCTCCATGCCGTTGATAAAATCGCTGTTGATCATCCTGCCTTCTTTGGCGTCGTAGGAAGCGTCCAGGGGTTCTTGCTGCTGCCGTTCGTCCATGCCGGGCAAAGCCACTACCCGGGTGATGGGCAATCCAAAGTGGCTGGCAAAGGCAAAGTCTCTGCTGTCGTGGGCAGGAACCGCCATGATGGCACCTGTTCCATACCCGGCCAACACATAGTCTGCAATATATACCGGAAGCAAATCACCGGAAAAGGGATGCACGGCATAACCTCCGGTAAACTGGCCCGAAACGGTTTTGACTTCCGCCATGCGCTCGCGCTCAGAACGGTTTTTGGCCATTTCAACATACTCATTTACCTGCTGCCTGTACGCATCGCTTGTTAATTGCCCTACCAGTTCATGTTCCGGAGCAAGAACCATAAACGTGGCTCCGAAAATCGTATCCGGACGGGTTGTAAAGACTTCTATGGCGTCTGTCTGCGGCTTTTCATGGCCCTCATCGGCTGGCCGGTGCAAACCAAAATAGATGGTTGCCCCCTCTGAACGGCCTATCCAGTTTCTTTGAATTTCCTTTATGGAGTCGCTCCAGTCTATGCGCTCCAGGCCTTCAAGCAGGCGATCGGCATATGCGGTAATGCGCAAAAACCATTGCCGCATTTTTTTCCTTTCCACGGGATGCCCACCCCTTACCGAGAACCCTTCCTTAACCTCATCGTTGGCCAGCACCGTTCCCAGCGCAGGACACCAGTTCACCATGGTATCTGCCAGATAAGCCAGACGGTAGTGCATCAAAACATCGTAACGCTGCTTTTCATCCATTTGCTGCCACTGCAGGGATGTAAAAGAACCCTGATAATCGGTGGCCGCATCCACTTCCCGGGTACCGCCCTTTAAAAACGCTTCCTCCAGAAGGGATATCGGTTCTGCCT
>CAZFOI010000286.1:0-3106 GCA_964520605.1 uncultured Bacteroidales bacterium | reverse complement strand
CATCAATTCTTAGTTCGGCTTCTTTTACATCAGTAATCCTGCCGCCTTCAACAGTGATGGAGAAGGTGCCGGTGGCTTTTTCGGCCACAGCCGACCATGACTGCAGATTCGAAGTGCCATCCAGGGTTATTTCATGGGATTTGATCCGATAGTTTTGTTGCGCCTGCAACCAAACCGGGAGCATAAGCAGAGCAATCAGGACAATGGCTTTGCTGGTGTTATTTCTGGTCATCATTGATAAATTTTGGTTAATAATCTCATATAGACATCTACATTTTTTTAAATGTCTATACATGAATTTACAAAATTCTGACCAAAAATCCCAGAGTCTTATAAATATATCTCAGAACACCATGATATAGTGTTAGTTACACAAATATCGCCATGCTTTTTCAGGACTGAGAAAAAGTGAAAAATCGACGAGATTTCGTCGATTTCGACGAAAAACCGGCGAAAGGATGGACTATATACCCAGCTTTTCTATGCGGGATTTCAGGGTGGAGGCGGGCACCTCCAGCAACTGGGCGGCTTTGGCTTTGTTTCCGCCTGAGCGAATCAGGGCATCGCGTATGGCATTGGTTTCCACCTCGCGCATGATCTCATCCAGGGGCTTGCTTTCAAAGTAAAAACAGGTATGGGGTTTGCCCGGGAACCTGACTTCCATGGGCACGATTTTCCGGTTTATGTTTCCATTGCCGGCAAGCAGCACCAGACGTTCCATAAGGTTTTTCAGCTCACGTACATTGCCGGGAAAGGAATATTGTTTGAGGATGTCCATAACCTCATCTTCAATCTCCACTCTCCTGGCAGGAGAGAACTCATTTACGAAATGCCTTGTCAGTTTGGCAATATCATCCGGTCGTTCCCTCAGGGGGGGCAGGTTAATGGGGAACACATTCAAACGATAGAACAGGTCTTCCCGGAATTTGCCCTCTTCGGCAAGTTGCTTGAGGCTCTTTTTTGTAGAGGCAATTACCCTTACATCTATCTTAATGGTCTCTGTCCCCCCTACCCTTTCGATTTCACCTTCTTCCAGTGCCCTGAGGAGCTTTACCTGCAGGTCGTATGGGATGTCGTCTATGTCGTCCAGGTAAAGGGTGCCCCCGTTGGCCATTTCGAAACGCCCGGTCTTGGCAGCATCAGCCCCGGTGAAGGCTCCTTTTACATGCCCGAACAATTCGCTCTCAAAGATTTCTCTTGAGAGAATGGCGCAACTGACCTTAACCAGGGGTTTGCGGCTGCGTTGGCTGTTATAATGGATGATGTTGGTAAGCAGTTCCTTACCGGTGCCGGTCTCCCCGGTAATCAGCACCGTGGTGTTTTTTTCCGCGATGATTTTTACCAGATCGAATACTTTCTGTGTTTCCTGACTTTGTCCGATATAAGCAGACATATCGTATTTGCCGCTTACCTGCCTGCGCCATTGTTTGTTTTCATCTTTAACGGCTTTCACTTCCCTGATGCGTTCTATGGTAAGCAAAAGTTCTTCCATATCAAAGGGCTTGCTGATGTAGTCATAGGCACCTCTTTTCATGGCTTCAACCGCTGTATCCACACTGGCATGGGCTGTCATCAAAAGCACAAAGACCTCAGGCTGCATCTGCTTTATACGTACCATAAGTTCCATGCCGTCCATCTCAGGCATTTTCAAATCGGTAATGACCAGATCGGGCATTTCCTCCTTCTCTCTCAAAAAAGCCAATGCCGCCGTTGCTGAAGCAAATTCCCTTACCTGGTAACCGGCCTCACGCAAATCATCGGCCATGGCAACCCTTACCATTCGTTCATCGTCAACGATAAATATGTTCATCGTACAGCAATTAAGTTTCTGACTCTTTCCACAAGGGAAGACTTACCACAAAACGGCTGCCCTTACCGGGCTCTGATGCTGCCTCGATACTCCCGCCATGATCTATCACAATCTGGTAGGCAACGGCCAGGCCAAGACCAGTCCCCCTGCCTGTCCCCTTGGTGGTAAAAAATGGATCAAAGATCCTGCGAATCACATCCTCCGTCATTCCGCTCCCATTATCTGAAATGGCAACAACGGCCATGTGATTGTCAGCGTTTGTTTCAATAACAATACGCCCCTTAAGCCCTGCCTCGTTTTCCTGCCTTTGCTCAATGGCATCCATGGCGTTGATGATGATGTTCAGGAACACCTGCTCCATACGGTTTTCAGCCACTCTTACCTTGAAAGATGCCTTCCCGGGATCACATACAAATTCAATTGGCAGGGTGCCTTTGCGGTAACCGGCCAGTTTGATGGCCTTTTGGATCATTCCGTTCAGATCATCGGCTTGCCACTCAATGGTGCTTTTGCGGCTGTAGGTGAGCAGATCCTTTACAACCTGCTCCATGCGGCCCAGGGTTTCCTGCATCATCTGCGCATATTCTCTTACCTGTTCAGTGTTTTCCGGATCGCGCACAATGCGCTTGAGCCCAAGCCCAAAGCCGGCAAGGGGATTGTTTATTTCGTGGGCTATGCCCGCTATCATGGTGCCAATGGCAGCCATTTTTTCCGTCTGCAAGAGGGATTGCTGCAATCTGTTTATGGCCTGATGGGTCTGCTCCAGGCGTTCAAGCATCTCCAGTATATAATCATAGAGCATGTCAATCTCGTCCCTGTATCCGAATATCCGCCTGAGCCGGTAATACAGGAGCTTTCTTGAATCCCTGATGTATTCCCTGACCTTGCTGATGTTTCCAATGTCGATGGTCTCAGAGTACCGGCTGAGTGTTTTTAGCGGAGTAGCAATGGTATAGGAAAAAAACAATGCCCCGCTGATCCCAAGTATGAAAAATACTCCCACCATGGCCCAAAGCCTTAGCAGGGTTTGTCTTACGTCTCTGGTGATGTCGTCCTCAAGCAGGCCCACCCTCACTATGCCCAGGGCCGGAGTTATAACCGGCATGGAAAAGTCCCTGATCAGCAGATGCTTTCTGGCCGGATCCCATATGCTGATAATGCCCGGTGAACCATCCGCTCCGGGTGGGTTCAGATGCAACAGGCCCTGGGGAACGGATTGGGAGAAGGAATTGTCCAAAACACTTCCGTCCTCGCTGCATACAATGGCATAGTATACGGTGGGATCTATGGCCTTCA
>CAZFOI010000285.1:0-3120 GCA_964520605.1 uncultured Bacteroidales bacterium | reverse complement strand
TGGTAACGCTGTACAATCCCCTGGTAAGTCCGCTCAGATTCTGATCAGTTGAATATGGGGATGTTGTAACCGCATCTTTTTGCTTTACCCACACAAAAGAGTAGGCCGGAGTTCCCCCGCCAACCGTAAGCGTGATGGAGCCGTCTCCCGGATCGCTATTGTTGGTGGCATCGGCTTTTACCAGCGAACGTGTAAGGACAGGCGGCTGGGTAATGGTATAGGTTTCTGTTCTTGTACATCCGTCTGCATCGGTTATGGTTACCGTATAGCTTCCGGCGCCCAGGCTCGACAGATTTGGAGAAATGCTTCCATTGGACCATTGATAGGTAAAAGGCCCTTTGCCGCTGACCGAAAGACTGATGGAACCGTTTCTGCGCCCGAAGCAGTCTACATTGGTAATGGTTTCATTTATCACAATGGGTGTCGCTGCGGGAACCGTAGCCGTGGTGGTGATGGTGCATCCGAATGCATCGGTTACGGTAACATTGTAGGTGCCGGGGGTAAGCCCGCTGAGATTCTGGGTGGTAGCCCCGTTAGACCATGAGTAGTTGTAGGCCGGGGTTCCTCCACTTACTGCCAGGGTAATGGTTCCGTCAGTACCCGAACAAGCTACTGTGGGTGTGGCGGTGGCTGAGGTAAAAAACGGGCGGCTGGGGTCATAACCCACCACAACCGAAGCCTGGCTCGACCAGCATCCGGTGGGAAGCAAAATGTCTAGGAAATAAGTCCCGGGGCCACCCACCTGAATCGATTCCAGGGAAGGGTCTGTCAGGATGATGCCATCGGGGGTGGTCCAGTTATAAGCCAGCACATCGTCGCGAATCGGGTCAGCAATCAGTGTGGTGGTGGTGTTCAGACAGGAGAGCACCGGATCTCCGAGGATCTTGGCATTCACCTGGGCGCGTCCCCATCCGTATGGGCCGGCAAAATCCTTTAACTGTGCGGTAAAAGACGCGGATGCACGGGTTTTGACCATATAGGTGTTAATGGGAAAGTTGCATTCGTCAAGCCCTTCGATGGTAACATGGTCTATGCCGAACTCGGTAAGGTTTACCCCCATTTCAATTATTGCAAAAGTGCCAATGTTGGTGGTATATACATGAGACTTGGTTCCCCTGTGTCCCCATGGTGGAGCTGGTGCTGACTGCGAATTTGTTTGTCCAAAATTGGAACTTTTGGGGGCAATTCTTGCATAACCAAATGGTGCCGTGTTGAATGCCCCGTCAAATTCACCGGTGAATGTGAAGTTCAAGCCGTTGGAAGGGGTATTGATGATGTTATTGAAATCTGTCCGGCTTACCCATATGCGCATGTCCACGCTTGTCATGCCACTGTTTGACACATCCGTACTAAAAATAAAATCGCCCACCTTGGAAATTTTCCAATTTCCGGGAACAGAAGTGTCGAACTGAAAGGCTGTGTGCCCCATTTGTGGCCCGCCTGTGGTAAATCCGGAGGAGGTAAGAAAAATTTCTTCCATAAAGAACTCAAAATCCAGATAGGAGGTACCACCCGGTTCGGCCAGAATGGCCAGACCAAAAAACCACAAATCTCCCGATTCCAAAGTGGCCCCACTGCGACGCATATGGCCGGCAACGTCAATCAGGTCATTTTTGCCCAATACGTTGGCAGATCCGGTTGCCCAAACGGCAGGATCCTGACCGTTCTTGCTGGCCGATGTATAGGAGGTGGGATCAACAAATCCGGTTCCACCAAAATGGTCCCTGGCGTATACGGCGTCAATCCAAATCTGACCATCAATCACACTGCTTGCAGGTTCACTCATCCTTACCTCAAACACCGGATTTCCCGGAGCCTGCAGTAAGGTGGTAATGCTGGCTGTGCCTGCCTGGTCTATCACACCCCAATGTCCGGTCCCGCTTCCCTTAAACCAGTCATCGGTGGGGGTTACCACCCCAACAAAAACATTGTTTTGAAATTCAGTAATGCCTGAATACAAGCCACCGTCTACACCAAAACGTGCTCCGGTACCGCCTGGCAATTGCGCAAAACCTGTTTGAAAAAAAAGCGAAACGATGACGAAAACACCCGGCGCAATGGCACCAAGTGGTCTAAGATTGGCTAATGGTCTTTTCATAGACTAGGGGGGATATGATACTAGTAAACACGTATATTAAGACAGATGTTTAATGCATCCGCAAAAATTAAGCCGGTTAATATAAGGGTCTTATTAACAGACGTATATAGTTGACAAAATGGCGCAATTTTTGAGTTTCTTCCAATAAGTGATTAAGAACTCTTCATTTTCGAATACCAGAGCGGCATCTTTTCGTAAAAAACGAATAACGGCAAACAGACTTAGAAATGATAACAATTGTTGTTAGATAAAAGTACAATTAATATAGACTAAATAAAAACAACAAAAAGTTCATTAATATTCTGCTCTTCGAAAACGAATACCGTGATTGTCTTTGAAATGGACAAACCATTTCGAAAGGATTATAAATGCAAAGGGCCTATGCCGCTTCGGGAGCAGAATTATCTCACAGACTTCAGATAGCGCAACAGCTCATTGTCTGTGGTAAGGATGATGCTGGTATGCTCGTCAAGGGATTTCTCGAGTGCCTCCATGGCCCTTATGAAACTGTAGAGCTCTCTGGATTGCGCATTCCTGTTATAGGCCGATGCATAAATGTTGGTGGCCCTGGCATCGGCCCGCCCGCGGATCATCTCGGCTTCTCGTATGGCTTCGGACTGGATCTTGGCAAGGTCTCTTTCCTTATCGCCGTCAATCCGTCTGGCTTCGCCTTCCCCTTCGGATCGAAACTGGTCAGCGATGCGGTTGCGTTCGGAAATCATTCGATCATAGACTCTCTCCCTTACTTCTGCAACGTAATTCATGCGCTTGAACCGGAAATCAAGGATTACGATGCCCAGGTCTGCGGTACGTTCATTGGCTTTCTTTAAAATCAATGCCTCAATTTGTTCCCGTCCTACGCTGATGTCTTCCAGCACCTCCATCTCGAGCAAATATTCTTCGTAAACCTCAGGGGTTCTGTTGCTTGAACGCACCAGATCAAGCAACTCATGGCTGGCAACGGCAT
Organism: uncultured Bacteroidales bacterium; assembly: GCA_964520605.1. Taxonomy (GTDB): domain Bacteria; phylum Bacteroidota; class Bacteroidia; order Bacteroidales; family UBA7960; genus CAZFOI01. The sequence continues at coordinate 55 of CAZFOI010000285.1, read as the reverse complement.
TACGGGTTTCTCCATCCAGGATATCATCGAGCCTCGACTGGCCGGAACGCTCATC
>CAZFOI010000284.1:0-3129 GCA_964520605.1 uncultured Bacteroidales bacterium | reverse complement strand
AAGCAGGATGCCAGGCAGGTAGAGCGTTTCTCGGAATCGATTGTAAGGTTGCGCAATGAAGCTGTCTTTTGCAAGACATGTAACAACATTAGTGACCAGGCAGAATGCGACATCTGCCGTTCTGTTAAACGAGATCGTGGCCTTATTTGCGTGGTAGAAGATATACGCGATGTAATGGCCGTGGAGAACACAGGGCAGTATAATGGATTGTATCACGTGCTGGGTGGCATTATTTCTCCCATGGATGGGATTGGCCCGGCAGACCTTACCATAGACTCCCTTGAGAAGCGGGTTTCAGACCCTTTGCATCCAGTAAGGGAAGTGATTTTCGCCCTTAGTACCACCATGGAGGGCGACACCACAAATTTCTATCTTTACCGCAGGCTTCAGCCCTATGAACTGAAGATTTCAGTAATTGCCAGAGGCATTGCCATAGGGGATGAACTGGAATATGCTGATGAGCTTACCCTCGGCAGGTCGATCATCAATCGCACTGCCTATGAGAATATGATCAACAGGTAAACACCATGGACCTTAGTATCGTAATTGTGAACTACAACGTCAGGTATTTCCTGGAGCAATGTCTGATGTCAGTATTTCAGAGCGGACGCAGGCTGCAGATGGACGTGTTCGTGGTTGACAACAACTCGGTTCATGGGTCCACTGAAATGCTCAGGGAAAAGTTTCCCATGGTGCAATTGATAGCTAACAAGGAAAACCTGGGTTTCAGCAAAGCAAACAACCAGGCCATTCGATTGGCAAGCGGCAGGCATATTTTACTGCTGAATCCGGATACAGTCCTGGAAGACAATACCCTGAAGGCCTCATTGGATTTTATGGATGCCCACCCTGAAGCCGGCGCACTGGGTGTTAAGATGATTGACGGCAGGGGCCGTTTCCTTCCCGAATCCAAAAGGGGACTGCCCACACCATGGGTGGCATTTTACAAGGTTTTCGGACTGTCTTCCCTGTTTCCCCGTTCCAGGGTATTTGGGCGGTATCACCTTGGTTACCTCGATCAGGATCAGGTTCATCCTGTTGATGTTCTCTGTGGCGCTTTCATGATGATTCGCAAACAGGCACTGGAAAAAGCCGGATTGCTTGATGAGGATTTCTTTATGTATGGGGAGGACATAGACCTATCCTACAGGCTGTCAAAAGCCGGATATACCAATTATTATCTGCCGCATACACGCATCATTCATTATAAGGGAGAAAGCACGAAAAAGAGCAGCATCAATTACGTATTGGTGTTCTACAATGCCATGATCATATTTGCGCGCAAGCATTTTACCAGAAAAAATGCCACCATGCTTTCCGCCCTGATCAAAATGGCTATTTATTTCAGGGCATCTCTGTCCATACTAAGGCGCCTGTTTGTAAGGATGGCCTGGCCCCTGAGCGACGCCCTGATTGTACTTGGAGGCTTTTTATTGATCAAGGACTATTGGGAGCAGCACATACTGGAAGCGGGATCAACCTATTATCCCCCTGTTTTTATGCAGCTTGTTGTGCCTTTATACATCCTGATCTGGCTGAGCGCCGTTTACCTTGTAGGGGGATACGATAAACCCGCCAGATTGCTGAAGATTCTCAGGGGTGTTTTTGCCGGAACCCTGGCCATTTTGGTGATTTATGCCCTGCTTCCGGAGAGCCTTCGTTTTTCCAGGGCGCTGATACTCCTGGGGGCAGCCTGGGCCATTACAGGCATGGGCTTTTCCAGGGCCATATGGCAATTGCTCAAAAGCGGCAGTCTGTTGTACCGGGAAGACGACAAACGCATACTGATTGCAGGCAGCAAAGATGAAGCCACACGCATTGCACAGCTTATCAGACAATCCGGGAATCCTGCTTTCATCGGACTGGTGGGAAATGATCCGGACGAATCAAAAACCGAAGGTTTTATTGGCACATTGCCACAAATCAGTGAAATCATCGATATCTACCGCATAAGCGAAGTGATTTTCTGTGCAGGATCAGTCAGCTCAGGCGACATTATCAATCATATGTATAAGCTCAGCAGCCGGGGTGTGTCATTCAAAATTGCCCCACCTGAGGGTCTGTTTATCATTGGAAGCAATTCAATAGATACTTTTGGAGACATTTTCATGATTGGCGTCAATGCCATCGGGAAACCAGCCAATAAAAGGATTAAACGTCTTTTAGATTTGTCGGTTTCCTTTATGTTGATGCTGACCCTCCCCTTGCATCTCCCCTTTATGCACCATACATGGGGTTTTGTAAAAAACCTGTTCAGGGTCTTAACAGGACGGCGCACCTGGGTTGGATTCCACCCTGTTCAGGATCATGAACTGCCAGGAGTAAAACAAGGGGTCCTCTTCCCTGGTGATGCATTTCCGGACAAAAACCTTCCCCTGTCTTCCCTGTCTACCCTGAACAACCTTTACGCCAAAGACTATCGCCCTTTGAACGATTTGTTAATCATAATCAAGGGATACCGCTATTTGGGAAGATAAAGTGCCTTTTTGCCGGTGTCTGACGCAAAACCTTTTTGGCTTTTTTTTGTTAACTTTGGGTAAAACCTGATTTCATGGCACAATTTGAACTAAAAATGCCCAAACTGGGCGAAAGCATTACCGACGCAACCATTACCAAATGGCTAAAACAAGTGGGTGAAAACATCGAGCTCGACGAAGCCATACTTGAGATTGCCACTGACAAAGTAGATTCAGAAATACCCAGCCCGGTTGAAGGCATTCTTATAAAGCAACTATTCAAAGAGGGGGATGTGGTTCCTGTAGAAACCACCATAGCCCTGATCGAAACCGATCCCGATGCTGCAACTGTTGCAGAAGAAACAACGGAAAAAGAAGCTGATCTTTCCACCGCAAGCAAACCGGAATCAGCCCCCGGGGCAGAGATTACAGTGCCTTCAGAGAAAGCAAAGGCACCGGCAGTAATGGCAGAAACCATAGCCGATGGTAGATTCTACTCCCCTTTGGTAAAAAACATCGCCCGCAAAGAGGGCATCTCTTCTGAAGAACTCTCCGCCATACCGGGGAGCGGCAAAGACAACCGCCTTACGCGGGACGATTTGCTGGCTTACCTGAAGACCAGAGGCCAGGCCCCTGCAAGTCCGGCACTTCCATCTGCCAGCCCGGCTCAGGC
>CAZFOI010000283.1:0-3143 GCA_964520605.1 uncultured Bacteroidales bacterium | reverse complement strand
GTACTCATGGGAAATGGAATTTTGATAAAATAAAAAGAGAATCCCCGGACATACGCAGGGAATTCCCTGTTAAACAATGAGAATGGCAAAGTTACGTATTTTTATTCTTAATTCCTTGGCTGGATTCAATTAAAATACGTATCTTTGCGCTCCCATATAATTTTTTAGGATCTTACGATTATGGCAAAGAAAACAAAAGAAGCGAGGATTCAGGTAATCATGGAGTGCACTGAGCACAAAGAAAGTGGCATGCCCGGCACTTCCCGCTATGTTACCAACAAAAACAAGAAGAATACTCCTGAGCGCCTGGAGCTCAAGAAATACAACCCCATTCTTCGCAAAATGACAGTACACAGAGAAATTAAATAAGCACCCAGACTATGGCAAAGAAAGTAGTTGCAACCCTGAAAACGGATACCGGCAAAGGATTTGCCAAAGTGATCCGCATGAAGAAATCGGATAAATCCGGTGCATACACATTCGACGAAGACATTATTGCTTCTGATAAGGTAAAGGATTTCTTTTCGCAGCAGAAGTAGTTTTCCGAATCGCTCATACAGCCAGATCTGTCCCGTGCCATGCGGGTTCAGGTCTGTTTTTGTTTTATCCGGTTATTCTTCTCCACCTATTAAAATGATGAATCATGGGCCTGTTTGATTTTTTTTCCAGAGGCAAAAAAGAAGACCTGAGCAAGGGTCTGGAGAAAACACGCACCTCATTTTTTTCAAAATTATCCCGGGCTGTTGCAGGAAAATCCAAGGTAGATGATGAGGTATTGGATCATCTTGAGGAAGTTTTGATTTCTTCTGATGTGGGAGTTGAAACCACATTGCGTATCATTGAGAGAATTCAGGCCAGGGCAGCCCGCGACAAGTATATGGGAACGACAGAATTAAATTCGATTCTGAAAAATGAGATCATCGATTTGCTTGCAGAAAATCAGCAGGAAGATTTTACTTCCCTGCCCGGGCAGACGCGGCCGTATGTAATTATGGTGGTGGGTGTAAATGGGGTGGGGAAAACCACCACCATCGGCAAATTAGCTTATCAGTTTCAATCGGCAGGGAAGAAGGTGGTGCTGGGAGCATCTGATACCTTCAGGGCTGCAGCAGTTGATCAGCTCGGAATCTGGTCACAAAGGGCGGGTGTTCCTTTGGTTTCTCAGGGAATGGGAGCCGATCCCGCTTCTGTCGCTTTTGAGACCATGGAATATGCAAAGAACAATGGCTGCGATGTAGCGATTATTGATACGGCGGGACGCTTGCACAATAAGGTTAATCTTATGAATGAACTGTCAAAAATCAAGCGTGTCATGCATAAGGTGGTGGATGGGGCTCCTCATGAAGTGCTGCTGGTGCTTGATGGGTCAACCGGACAGAATGCCTTTGAACAGGCGAAGCAATTTACAGCTGCTACCGAAGTTAATGCCTTGGCCATTACCAAGCTGGACGGTACAGCCAGGGGCGGTGTTGTTATCGGGGTAAGCGATCAGTTTCGTATTCCGGTTAAGTACATAGGCGTGGGAGAAGGTATTACCGACCTTCAGCTTTTCGACAGATCAGTATTTGTTGAGAGCCTGTTCGAAGAACAATAAGTATATGCAAGCCTGCCTCATACCCATTTCATGAAACGAATTAAAGTTAACCTGATCAGCCTGGGCTGTTCCAAAAATCTTGTTGATTCGGAGAAACTGCTGGCCCAGCTTCCCCGTGAGCATTTTGATATTCTGCATGACAGCAACCAGGCTTCAGAGGTGGTTATCATCAATACCTGTGGTTTTATTCAGGATGCCAAGCAGGAAAGCATTGATACCATTCTTTCCTGCATTCAGGCTCGAAAAAACGGGAAAATCAGGCAGTTGATCGTAATGGGGTGTTTGTCTCAGCGATACAGGGATGAGCTGCAATCTGAGATACCGGAGGTTGATGCCTGGTTTGGAGTATCTGACCATGCCGCCCTGCTTTCATACTTGAAGCAGAAGCCTTTGAATGATCAGACAAAAAGGTACCTGACCACACCCGGGCATTATGCCTACCTGAAAATTGCTGAAGGATGTAACCGTACATGTTCATTTTGCGCCATCCCTATGATCAGGGGATCATTCAAGTCTGTTGAGCCTGATTTGTTGCTAAAGGAAGCCGGGTTATTGGCAGCTCAGGGTGTAAGGGAATTGCTCCTGATTGCCCAGGATCTGAGTTACTATGGATACGATCTTAGCGGCAAAACCATGCTGCCCGGTTTGTTGGATTCATTATCGGATATTTCCGGAATTGAGTGGATACGTCTTCACTATGCATATCCCTCAAAATTTCCCCTTGAGATATTGAGCCAGATGCAGGAAAATCCCAAAATCTGCAGATACCTTGATATGCCTTTGCAGCACATAAGTGACTCTCTTTTAAAGCGGATGCGCAGAGGACACAGTGAAAAACAACTCAGAAATCTTATCTCAACCATTCGCAGCAAAGTTCCGGGAATTGCCCTGCGTACCACAATGCTGGTTGGTTTCCCCGGAGAAACCGATGCAGATTTCAGCAGATTGATGGATTTTGTTGGAGAAGCCCGTTTTGAGCGATTGGGCGTTTTTACCTATTCTCCTGAGGAAGGTACGGCGGCTTGGGATTATTCCGATAATGTTCCCGAGGAAATAAAGAAATTCAGGGCAGAATCACTAATGGAATTGCAGCAAAGAATATCCCTGGAGAACAATCAATCAAAAATTGGAGAAAAGATGAGGGTTCTGATAGATCGTTCAGAAGGGGACTATGGTTCGGGAAGAACTGAATTCGACTCTCCGGAGGTAGACAATGAAGTGATGGTTAAATCAACCGAATCAATTTCCGCGGGTAACTTTATTGAGGTCCGGATAACCGGAGCATCTGATTTTGAGCTTTATGCTGAAGCCTGCCGGGGCTGATACCGGCAGGCTAAGGGCTTACTTCAGAAGCAGGGCGTTAAAAATCAATTTGTTGTTAACCGGAGTTGATCCCCTGAAATTGGGTGCGAAAGAGTACAGCACCACCTGCCCCTTGCCTTTTTGCATCCAAACCATCGCCGGCCTGTTTTCCAGCAATTCCTCTTTTTCGGCATATCCACTTAGCAGCAGTTGATGTCCGGAAAACCTTCCGGTTACCTTTCTGTCG
>CAZFOI010000282.1:0-3144 GCA_964520605.1 uncultured Bacteroidales bacterium | reverse complement strand
CACAAAGCCATCAGCAAGCTCAGTAAAGGCTTATACCCTAAGGCGTTTTGCAAGATAGTGCCTGATTATCTGGGGGGAGATCCGGATTACTGCAACATCATGCATGCCGATGGGGCCGGGACCAAATCTTCCCTGGCCTATATGTACTGGAAAGAAACAGGAGACCTGTCTGTATGGGGCGGCATTGCACAGGATGCCATTGTGATGAATCTGGATGATCTTCTGTGTGTAGGCGCAACGGGCAATATCCTGGTTTCCTCAACCATAGGAAGGAACAAGAAGAAAATTCCGTCCGAAGTAATACAGGCCATTATTGAGGGTACAGAGTCATTTTGTGAAAAAATGCGCGGTCTTGGCATACAAATGGAGCTAACCGGAGGAGAAACGGCCGATGTTGGTGACCTTGTCCGGACCGTTATAGTTGATTCGGTCGTTACTGCCCGCATGCCAAGAAACCAGGTAATCTCCAATCACAATATTCGTCCGGGTGATGTCATTGTGGGCCTCTCCTCCTGTGGCCAGACCAATTATGAGGATGGCTACAATGGAGGGATGGGGAGCAATGGGCTCACAGCAGCCCGTCACGATGTTTTCTGCAGGGAGTATGCTTCCAGGTATCCTGAGAGCTATGATCCCGAGCTGGATGCATCCATGGTGTATTCAGGCAATTGCCGCCTTACAGACAGGGTTGAAGGCAGCCCGCTTGATGCCGGGAAACTGGTTCTATCGCCTACCCGCACCTATGCTCCCGTTATTGCCGCCATCCTTGACCAGTTAAGGCCCTATATTCACGGCATGATCCATTGCAGCGGGGGAGGACAGACAAAGATTCTGCATTTCCTTGATCGCTATCATATAATCAAAGACAGCCTGTTTGAGCTGCCCCCGCTATTCAGGCTGATACAAGAGCAAAGCAACACCCCATGGCGGGAAATGTACCAGGTTTTCAATATGGGACACCGGATGGAACTATATGTTCCTGAAGAAGTTGCCCGGGATGTCATCGACATATCATCCTCATTTGATCTGGAAGCCCGGGTTATTGGAAGGGTAGAGGATTCCGAGGTTCCCGGGCTCAGCCTGCAAAGCGCCTTTGGCCACTTCAGCTATCCCTGATGCACTGTTTTTGATACCGGCGCATTTTTTTGTAACTTTGCGCCCTTAAAATCAAGACGCGAATGTTACTCGAAAAGCTTGAAGCTGTTTACGAACGCTATCAGGAGGTTGGCCGCCTGATTACAGACCCGGACATCATGTCGGACATGAAGCGGTTTATTCAGCTTAACAAGGAATACAAAGACCTGCAACCCCTTATCGATGCCTACATGGCTTATAAGAATGTGGTTGATAATATAGCATCAACCAAACAAATTCTTTCCAGAGAAAAGGATGCTGAATTCAGGGAAATGGCCAAATCGGAATTGGAAAGCCTGATCCCGATGCAGGAACAAATGGAAGAAGATATCAAGATTCTGCTGTTGCCTGCAGATCCCCAGGATACCAAAAACGCCATTGTGGAAATCAGGGCAGGAACAGGGGGAGACGAAGCCGCCATTTTCGCAGGCGATCTGTATCGAATGTATCTGAAGTTTGCTGAATCCAAGAGGTGGAAAACGGAGTTGGTAGATATGAATGAAGGGACCTCCGGAGGAGTCAAGGAGGTTATATTCAATATTTCTGGCGACGGGGTCTATGGGGTAATGAAGTATGAATCAGGTGTTCACAGGGTACAGAGGGTGCCTCAGACCGAGACCCAGGGCAGGGTGCACACCTCCGCGGCCACCGTTGCGGTATTGCCTGAGGCCGATGAGTTTGATGTTGAGGTGAAGATGGCCGACATTCGCAAGGAAACATTCTGCTCATCCGGTCCCGGAGGACAGTCGGTTAATACGACCTATTCTGCAGTTAGACTTACCCACATACCCTCTGGCATTGTGGTCTCTTGTCAGGATCAGAAATCCCAAATCAAGAATTTTGAAAAGGCCTTAAAGGTATTGCGTACCAGGTTATACGATATGGAGTACAAGAAATACCTTGACGAAATATCATCCCAGAGAAAAACCATGGTTTCTACCGGAGACCGTTCTGCAAAGATCAGGACGTATAACTTTCCTCAGGGACGCGTAACAGACCATCGCATCGGACTGACCCTTTACAATCTTTCCTCCACCATGGATGGAGACATTCAGGGCCTGATTGATGCCCTTCAGGTGGCTGAGAATACCGAGAAACTTAAAGAAGGCGTTTCCTGATTCTAAAATTGGCATTCACATGAACAAGCAGGAACTCGAACAGCTGATCCGCTCCCGCAGAAGCTACCTTTGCGTGGGACTTGATACGGATCCGGCCAGAATTCCTGACTTTTTGGCCAAAGATTCAGAGGACCCGGTGTTTGAATTCAATAAAAGGATTGTAGACGCAACCATAGATTATTGCATTGCCTATAAACCCAATCTTGCTTTCTATGAATTTGGCGGCAGCATTGGATGGAGAAGCCTGGAAAAGACTATGGATTACATCAGCAACCATCCACGCGGTCCGGTTTTTACCATAGCGGATGCCAAAAGAGGGGATATTGGACACTCTGCGGGATATTATGCCCGGGCATTCTTTGATAGAATGGGGTTTGATGCTGTGACGGTAAACCCCTACATGGGACGGGATGCAGTAGAGCCTTTCCTTGAGTTTCAAAATAAGTGGACCATAATTCTTGGTCTGACCTCCAATACCGGAGCGGGAGATTTTCAGCTCTTGCCGGTTTTGGGCGATGAAGCCCTGCCACTTTTTAAAGAAGTAATTCAGGCCTCAAAAAGCTGGGGTACCGATCACAATACGATGTTTGTCATCGGTGCAACACAGACCGGGCTTTTAAAGGAAATCAGGCAGATGATTCCCGATCACTTTTTTCTTGTTCCGGGCATAGGCGCCCAGGGTGGTGATCTGGGGCTGGTTAGCAGGCAGGTTATGAACAAAAACGTAGGTTTGATCGTTAATGCATCGAGAAATATTCTATATGCTTCATCGGGACCTGATTTTGCCGATGCAGCCCGGCAGGCAGCCCGCGCATATCAGATGCAAATGGATGATTTGCTGAGTTCATTTGGTTTATAATGCTTCATTCCATCGTTTTTTAACATGCAGAAA
>CAZFOI010000281.1:0-3156 GCA_964520605.1 uncultured Bacteroidales bacterium | reverse complement strand
AGTGAACAGGTAACCGGCAATATCCTGTATTTCTTCGGCAGGGCACCCATGCATGGTAGACAGGGTGATGTTATCGGAAATACAGGAAGGAATGATTACTTCTGCAGCCTTGGGATAAAAGGGCAAAATCTCTTCTGTCTTACGGGCAATTTCCGGACCGGCATCGCGCATCTTTTTTAGAAACCATTGCACATTTTCCTGCATGATTCCTTCCAGGTTGTAGCCCACACTCATATTAAAGACCACGCCGGGATGGCTGTCCCCCCTGAACTTGTGGTTCAAAACATGAATCAGCACCCAGGCATTGACATACTCCTCAAAACTCTGGCGAACAAGCAACTCCTGAGACCATTCGCAATTGTATCCTTCGTCCTGCATATCGATGCAGGGGCGCGGAATGTCGAGCCTGTCAAGGGTCTGTACTGTTTTTAGCTCTATGTACCTCGCCCCGCACAACCAGGACGCAATGATGTTCTGCGCCAATTGGGTGTGTGGCCCGGCAGCAGGGCCGAGAGGGATTTCCAGTCTGCGCCCGAAAACCTCCGAGACAAACGGACCTGTCTCTCCGCCTGAGGGCGGAAGGTAGAACAGGGAAGAAGGTATACCAAAAAAGCTATCTTTATGGTCTGTTTCATAAAGCACCATTTTGGTAAGGTCTGTGAAGGACAATGGATAAAAATGGTCTGACATAGATATGTGAATTAATTAAGTATCTCTCTTTATAATTGGCTTTCTGTATACGGCCTGGTATTGTTTATTGACCTTCGTCAATTCCGGTTTGCTTACTAAATTATTACCCAATATCCTCCTTTATCCGGGCCAATCCTGTCAATAATTTTCTTATCCTTTAGTTTTGCCAGCTGTTTTTCGATTGCTCTTTCTGTTATACCGATTGTTTTGGCCATTTCAGAGATGGTTATGTTTTGGTTCGCATGGATCAGTACTACTATTTTCTCCGAACTTTCTCCGAACTTTCTCCGAACTTTTCTCCGAACTTCATCCCAATCAGAGGTGAGAAGAACTTTTTCGTCTTCTTTGGCCTGCAGCGGTATAATTGTCCTGAAAACGTCATCATCAATAAACACTGGTTTCGTCCCGGGCGTATGAATGCCACAATACTTAAAGGTATTGCGAACTCCTGAACCCAACTCATCTACACGTCCGATAGTTTCAAAGGCATCTTTGTTCAGTTCAAACTGAGAGGTTTTAAACTCAATATCAATGCCTTCGCCTTTACCTATTAACTCTTTGAGTTTTTCCAGGGACATAACACCGTATTATTTGCTCATCTAAAATTTAATCTTCCATTTCAGGAGCCACAAAGTAGAGCTCCCTATTATTCCGGAAAGCAGGTAAAGCTACAAAAAAGTAGTAAATTGCCATGGTGATTATACACAGTCATAAGCGCGAGCGGTAGTTGATGAAAAAGACACTGAGTTCTCTTTTGCCTTCTGCCATAATTCTGGCCGCGGGCATTTCTGAAAGAATGGGCAAACCCAAATGCTTTCTTACCGATGCACAGGGCAGGCCATTTTTGTTGCGGATATTGCAAGCCTACCTCGACTACGGATGTCCGGAAGTTTGCCTGGTTCTGAATCCTCAGGGCAAAGCCTGGATCAGGGAAAGCGGGTATAATATGCCCGCCAATGTAAGAATCCTTGTAAACGACAAGCCTGAAGCAGGACGATTCCTGTCATTGCAGCTTGGCATAAGAGGGCTTTCTGAAATCATGCCGGCGTTTATTCACAATGCCGACAACCCCATGGTAAATCCCCTTGTTCTCGATGCCTTAACTGAAGGATTAATTGATGCCGAATATGTCAGGCCTGTCTTTCAGGACAAGGGGGGGCATCCTGTGTTGCTATCCTGCCGGCTTATGTCAAAAATTATAATGGAAGTATCCCATGTGGAAAACGTCAGGGATTACCTGAGAAATTACCATCAAAACACCATTCGGGTTAGCGATCCGGGCATTCTGACCAACATCAACACACCAGAAGATTATCAAAAATTTATTGATACAGGCGCATAAGCACCTTCTCTGGTGTCATGGGAGCATCAAAATCAGGCACATAATTGGGATTGAATGCCCTGATGGCATCCTGAATGGCAAAGAAACCGCCGATACCATACATAAAGGGCGGTTCTCCAACAGCCTTGGAGCGCAAAATGGCATGCTCAGGGCCCTGGGTATTAAGCGGAAGAACATCCAGATTTTCGGGAGCCGAATAGATATCAGGAACCTTATAGGTTGAAAGGCTGCCAGAGAGCAGCCTGCCTTCCGGTGAAAAAGCGATCTCTTCCATGGTCATCCAGCCAAGACCCTGAACCAATGCTCCTTCTACCTGCCCAAGATCGATCAGGGAGTTTATACTTGTTCCAAAATCATGCACAATACCCACCCTTTCAAAAACATAGGTACCCCGGATACAATCCAGGCGGGCAGTAAGCACGGCCAATCCGTATACATGATAGGCAAAGGGATGCCCCTTGGATGTTTTGGCATCAAAATAAATCAGGGGCGTTGCATAATGCCCGTTTTCTGTAAGCTGGATTCTTTCAAGGTAGGCTTTTTGGATCAGTTCCTCCCATTTTAACCCAATGGGTACTCCCTCTGCATGCAATTGTTCCCCAACAATCGAAAGGTTCTTTACCGGCTTACGGTATATGCGAGAGGCAAGCCCCAAAAGGCTCTTGATCAGGGCCTGGCAGGCTATACGGGTTGCATGGCCGTTTAAATCTGCACCCGAACTGGCTGCCGTTGGAGAGGTGTTGGCCACACGGGAAGTGTTGGTAGAATGTAGTTTAATCCTTGAAGGGTCAATGCCCAGGGTAATGGATGCCACCTGGGCTATTTTGGTGTTTACACCCTGCCCCATTTCAATGGCACCTGTGTTAACCGCCACACTGCCGTCCTGATATATATGCACCAGGGCGCGTGCCTGATTCATGCTTTTATTGGTAAATGATATCCCGAAACAAATTGGCATCAGGGCAAGCCCCTTTTTAATAAGGGCGTTCTGCTTATTGAATTTTTCCTTCTCACTGAAAAGTTTGTTGATGCCAAATTCGCTGCCAGCTGCCTTAAATGCTTTGCGGATGTTCGCATTCCTGGCAATCTGCCCATAATGAAACCGATTGCCCTCTTTCAAAAGG
>CAZFOI010000280.1:0-3175 GCA_964520605.1 uncultured Bacteroidales bacterium | reverse complement strand
CACCTGGTCATTCACCAGAAATTCTTGCTGATGGATTGCCGTTACCCTTGCGCCAGCAGTCCACTGCATCCAGAACTGTGCGATGTTGGGGTCTTCGTAAGGATCGCGGATCTGCACGAATTGTTCTGCGCCATCGGTACCCAGGCCAAAGTCCAGGTTGTCGGGGATGGTGTACAGCAGGCGGTCGCCACTTCCCAGGGCGGGATGTGATACGATTTTCAGGCCCGGGGCCTGGCATATCCCTGCCAGGTGTTTGACAAAGACTTCATATTCGGTAGAGTTCTTGTATCGGATCTTATTGCCCAGGGCTTCCATGGTTTTGAACAGAGTTCTCTGAGTAATGTAAAGGATGCCTTTTCTTAGCAAAAATGGGTTTGCGCTACGGATAAAGGCAACGAGTTTGTCGAATGCCTCGGAGTCTGTTTCATCATCGGGCATGGCAAACGCCCCGGTATTGAACATATTCCCTTTGGCAACTGCCACGTCTCCGGCAGTAATTTCTTTGTTGATCAATTCGTTGATGCCATCGAACATGCCCATGGGGGATTGGTCGGTTTCATCTCTTTTGGCAAAGAAAAGTGCGTTCAGAATATCTTCTCCCACTGTGGCCAGCTTGGAAGCAATGATTCGGACTTCCAGGGGGTGTTTTTTGGTGGTGTTGTCCAACGATTCGCCTTTGTTGGAAACTACTTTTTTGTCTTTGTAGTTGTTGATGTCGTCCTTAAGGGCTGTAAAGCACTCTTTGGGGTCGAGCACCCTTTCGATGGCCTTGCCGATTTCTTCATCGGAAACGGTATTGATTCCGCCCACTTTGTAGGGGCGTGCGATGCCACCTTTGCGTTGAAAGATGACTATCTTATGTTTGCCATCTACGCGAAGCAGGTTAATTTCTAGTGCGTTTAGTTCGTCAATGAGATTGTTGAACGGCATAAGGCGCAGGGTGTCGTCATAGGTTTCCGATGCACGCTGCAGGGCGGTAATGTTAATCAGTTTGCTCATGGGTTTTTTAGGGGGTTTGTTGGTTAAAATCCTTCTTCACGGAGTTTTTCGATACAGGCCATTGTATCGTGATTGTTTTCCCTGCAGAAGTCATTCAGGGAATAGGTGGTGATGGTGTTGTCTGTTTTTGTAGGGGCAACAGCTGAACTTTCTGCCGGGCCTTGAGCCAAAAGGGTGTTTGCTTCTGTAAGGTCATTGTTCAACTGAGAGAGGTTGTCAACCTGGTCTTTCAGGCCTTGGTTTTCCTGCCGGGCTTGACTTAGTTGTGTGTTTGCAGATTCAAGTTCAGCTGCGAGCTGTTGGTCTGTAACAGGAATTTGGCTTTGCATCTGCTCCAAGTCCTTTGTGAGGGTTTGAATTGCACTTTGTAGTTGGAGGACTTGAGCGGTCAGGGCATCTTTTTCAGATGCCAGTTGGTCGTATTTGGCTCTTGCGATCAGCATGGTTTGTTGCTTTGGGTTTATAGAATGGTGAATATGGATTCAATGTATTTGTCTATTGGCGTTATGGCGTCTATCAGGCCGATCTCTTTGGCCTGGGGTGCAAAGAACATTTTCCCTGTAGCCCAATGCTGGTAATGTTTCGCAGCGTCCAGGCGGTTTTCTTTTACGGTGTCCAGGATAAATTCACAGTATTTATCGGATACCTCCTGAAGCTTTGCCAGGTTCCCCTGGATGGCCTCCAGATAATCTCTGTTCTTGTCGGTTGACTGGGAAGCATAAACTTCAATGAGTCGGATCCCTTGATCAAGGTACCATTTGGAGTAGTCTGCAATGGTTATATAGGAACCGATGCTTCCCACTGCATCCATCTGGGAGCCGGCAGCAATGTGCTGACAGTTTGCGGCAATCCAGTATGCGGCGCTGGCGGCATGGCCTTCTACGAAGCAGAATACTGGTTTTGTAAGGCTTTTTAGGGTTTCAGAGAATTGGTTCGCGGCATATCCCGAGCCACCACCTGAGTCAACAGCAATAAGGTGTGCGAACACGTTTGGGTGTTTGTCTGCTTGTTTAATCCACAGGGATTTGGTTTTTGTTCCTGAAGGGCCACAGAATTGATCATACTTAGTTATGGCTCCTGAAAGGTTCAACAGAAACAGGCTGCTCTGTTTGATTAATTCTGGCTCTACGAAAACATCGTATGCGCTTACAAGGTTTTGGCCATTGCTGCAGGTGTTGTTTAATGAAGGGATATTGGCCAGGGGGTTTATTTCCGAGTCCTGGTACATCATATCGCCTGACATGATTTTATGGGCCATCAGGAAGTATTGATTGGCAAATGCCGGATCAATAAACCAAAGGCCTCGGGCAAACTCACTGAGTATATTCATAAAAAAATTGCACTGACAGGTTAATATCAGTGCAATGATAGGCATGGTCTGCCCGAGTAGAAAGGACTAATAAATCAGTGATTCACAACATAGAAGGGGGATTCGTGAATGTAATGTCCTTTGAAGGCAAATGCAAACCCGGGCCTGTCTGTTGGGGTTTGTCCTGAGGCCTGATCGTAGCTGAAAGACAGGGGGTTGTCTGGGGTTCCTACCAGACGGGTGTGGTTGTTGTTATCTTTTAATAGTACGATGTATCGTCCATTTTTAAGTTCACTGAAATACGCCAGGGCTTCAGGAGTTAAACCGGGGTAAAATCCGGTTATTTCGGATAAAAAGGTATTTCCGGAATCGTTTTCTAATGTTTTCTCAGAGAACGACAGTGATTTTGGTGAGGCATATCCCAGAAGCCATTGTGTGTTTTCTTGGATTGGGATTTGCGATTTAATTTGCAAGCCATCTGCAATGGCTATTGCTGAAACGTTGTCTGCGGGTATAAACAAAAAAAATTGGTTGCCGCCAACAATCTGTATTTCAGGAGTAGGGAATGAATTCATGGTTCTGTATATTTAGATGCGATAACGGGGACAAAAATATGTGAAAAAAAATTACATTTCTGCGTATTTATTGTCTTTCTGTAATAAGTTTTTTTGAGCATTTCAAAGGAGATATGTTCCATGGAAATGTTGTAATCAACACAGAAAAGCAGGATGCAGTCTTTGATTTTTGATGAGTAGCGAATTTTGTCATTTACGTACCTAAAGAACATTTCTTTAAAGATTATCAACAATATACGCTGAAACCGAAGCTGGTTTTGCTTGGATATATACACGGTGTTTTGGCGAACAT
>CAZFOI010000279.1:0-3179 GCA_964520605.1 uncultured Bacteroidales bacterium | reverse complement strand
TGGTGGCAGACACATTAAGGGCATCTGATGGAGGTGACTGGAAGGGAAACATTGCCTTTAATGGTTACTCTCTGAGAGCAGCAGAGCAAACAGCATGGTATCCCATAATATTCGACCATGACAATGACCTGATGTTGCTGAATTACACATATGATATAAATCTTAGCTGCAAAGACTGCAATACGTTATATTTTAATGGGTCTGCTCCGGTTCGTTCCAATGTGGCAAGGTTTGTTTCTGACAAAGCTGTTCCATTGATGCTGTTTACAGGCAACTTTGATTTTAGTAAAAACGGCAACAATTATTTCATCAACCTTAAGCTTGACAGCGCAAAAGAAGAGAGTTTGAAGAGGCTATCTGATGATATTGCTGTTCTGTATGAGAAAAAGCTAAACATTCCCTATGGAAACCCTTTGGTGTTTTTAGAATCAACTCCGATTTCGAAGCGTAATTCCTGGATGTTTGTTACCTATCCGACAATGGCAAACATTAGCAGACTTAATGGGTATCGGTTTGCAGACAGATTTGATTCCATAACTCATCAGTTTAAGAACAAGGCGACCATTGCCCTGATTGCACACGAAATGGGTCATTATTATTTTGGAACGCTATATCAGGCCAACAGCACCCTTTTTTGGTTTTTTCTGGAGGGAGTAACAGATTACCTCTCATTTCTAGCAGTTAAACACCTTGTTGGAGGAGGCTATTATCGTGAAAAAATCAGGGATTATCTTAAGCAGGTAGAAAAGTACAATCCTCCCGGTCTTCATCTTATTACGCGAGCCAATGAGATAGATGAAATGTACAGATACCGTTACGCACCCCTTGTTCTGTTAGCTCTTGAAGCCGAGTTGGGCGAAGAACTAATGTGGGATTGGGTAAGAACGGTTCTGACCACGGAAGGCGCCACCACAGACTATAATTTTTTAAAGTATTCACTGGGCACAGCCTCCGGAAACCAGAAATATACCGATGGACTTCTATGGAAATACATAGAAAGCGATCAGTCAAAAGAAAACGTGATCTCACGGCTGTCAGCATATGTAAAATAAACAGCTGAACGTCCCATATTATAATCCAACCGATGAGCTTATCCATTTTTCAAACCGTATTCAGGGTGCTTAAAAAAAACCCGACCTATACAATTATCAATATTATTGGTCTGGGCATGGGGTTTTCCGTTTCAGTCCTGCTGCTGCTTTTTGTGCACCACCAGCTCAGCTTCGATCGTTTTCACAGCAATGCTGAAAGAATCAGTCGTTTAACCATTGAGGGTTCCCTGTCCGATGGTAAAACCATCCAGTCGGCTGTTGCCAGTGGCGAAATCGCAGAATTGATTAAGGAGGGCCTTCCTGAAGTGGAGGAAGCCGTCAGGCTTTTTCGGTTTGGCGCAGGCAATATTGAACTTAATGAAGAACGATTTACAGGGGAATCGGTTGTTTGGGCCGATGCGGGATTCTTTCATGTTTTTTCATTCCCGCTGGTATCAGGGGACAAGAACCGCGTTTTGACCGAGCCTTACTCGGTGGTTTTGTCAGAATCTCTTGCCCGAAAATTGTTCGCCGGCCTCGATGTCATTGGCCGGGTGCTGGAAATTGATGGATCTGACTATCAGGTAACGGGTATAATGAAAGACATGCCGGTGAATTCCCACTTCAGACACGATGCGCTGGCCAGTTTCTCTACTTTGCTTCGCATACAGCCCAGATTAATTGAAAACAACGGAATTTCCTTTCCCACCTATATGCTGATGCGTCAGGATGCAAATCCGGATGGTTTTCGAAGCAAGGTGCTGGCTATGGCCGACAAAATAGCCAAAGAGCGTTTCGGGCCCATGGGTATTGCCCTCAGATACGATCTTCAACCCTTAACAAGAATCTACCTGCATACAAATCTGAACCTGTATTCCGGAAACTATGGCGACATTCGGAATGTATATATTTTCTCTTTCCTTGCTTTCTTCATACTGTTGATTGCTGTTTTTAATTACGTAAACCTGATTACGGCACAATCTGAGAAGCGCTCCAGAGAAATTGGTTTGCGAAAAGTTGCCGGTGCATCCCGATCCGATCTAATCAGACAGTTCATCTTCGAATCCCTCATTCTATCCCTGCTGGCATTTCTATTTTCTTTATCCCTTAATGAATTATTGGTTGGCCCTGCATCAGACCTTCTGGGGGAAGACTTCAGATTAAGTTACTGGCATGATCCCGCCATGATGCTGAAAATTTTACTTTTTATAATAGGCGTTGCGGTGATATCCGGTTTGTACCCAGCCTTTTATTTATCCCGGCATCAACCGGCTGTAGTGCTAAAAGGAAGTCAGCATGGAACAAAAGGGAAACTTTCCTTTCAAAAAATACTGGTAAGCCTTCAGTTTGCGATTTCAATTTTTCTGATTGCCTCACTGATGCTTATTCACAAACAATTGGGATATATGAAAGAAAGAGACCCGGGTTTTGACAGGGAGCATGTAATTACCATAACCCGATTAACAAGGAATATAAGGAACTCCTTTGAAAGCATCAAAGCCGAGCTGCTGCAAAATCCCAGACTTTTGTATGTTTCAGCTTCGCAAAGCATCCCGGGAGAGGATAATCCCCTACAAAACTGCTATATAAGCGGGAACGACCCCAGCAGCGCCATTATGGCGTATGAAATGCGTGTGCAGTCCGATTTCCTGAATACGTTTGGTTTGCAATTAATTGCCGGCCGCGACTTTGAATCACAATTCCGCAGAGATTCAAGCAGTTTTATTGTGAATCAGGCGGCCGTAAAGATGTTGGAACTGGAGCAGCCCCTGGGAGAAGATATTGTAATTTTTGTAAATACCGGCAGGATTATTGGCGTTGTTGCAGACTTCAACTACAAGTCGATGCATCATCATATCGATCCGTTAATCCTTACCATGAACGAACCATACTTTGGCAGAATCAGTATTCGAATGAGCCCGGGCAATTTGAAGGAAAACATGGAATACATCCGTCGGGTTTTTGAACAGGCAGACCCCAATTACACATTTGAGTATAAATTTGTTGACGATGTGTTCCGTCAGATGTATGACAAGGAAGAACGCATAGGTAAAATGCTTTCGGCTTCGGCCCTTATTGCCGTCCTTATATCTTTCATGGGGGTATTTTCTCTGACCTCATTTACCGTTTCCCGCAGAATAAAGGAAA
>CAZFOI010000278.1:0-3182 GCA_964520605.1 uncultured Bacteroidales bacterium | reverse complement strand
TGCAATGGAGCTTATGTTCACCACTGAGGCCCCTTCAGCGCGTTCAAGGGCGGGCAGCAATGCCTTTGTAATAAGAAATGGTCCTTCCAGATTCACTTTCATTACCTGTCGCCATTGATCAGCCGTTGTGTGGTGTATGCCACCCCAGACCAACACACCTGCATTGTTTACCAGTGCATGCAGGGGGCGTTTGTCTTCCTCGAACAGGCGAACAATGCGTTCAATATCCTCCGGATTGGAAACGTCTGCCAATAGGAAGCTGACCTTGTTTTCCAGGTGAGGGTGGGTTTTCAGGGCCCGTTCAATTTTTTCCTTGTTGCGACTTACTGATATTACCTCCCAGGATTCTGTTGATGCCATCATATCGGCAAGGGATAACCCAATGCCGGAACTGCCGCCTGTGATCAGCAGGGTTTTTTGATATGTCTTGTTCATTAGGGCTTATTTTATAAACAACATCTCTCTGTATTTGGGCAGGGTCCATAACTGATCATCTACCAGTATTTCCAATTTGTCTATATGATAGCGAATGGTCTCGAGCAGGGGTTTTACGCGCTGACAATATGCAAAGGCCTTCTCCGAGGGTTCGGTGAGCTCATTGGCTTCCTTTCGTTCCTGGATCATCTGTGTTACACTGGATTTGATGAGGGTAATATGTTCGGTGATTTTTGATATGGTATGAATCTGCCACTCAGCATGTTCGCGGAATTGGTCCTGGGGAAGAATGTCTTTCAGCCCCCTTACATTTTCTACCAGCATATTCTGGTAACGGATGGCTACCGGTAGTATGTGGTTCCCGGCAAGGTCGCCCAATACCCTGGATTCAATTTGCAATACCTTGGTGTAATTCTCCATTCGGATATCGTACCGGGCGTGCAGCTCTTTTTCAGTAAGGATATTGTTGTTGCTGAACAATTCAATGGTTTTCTCTGAAATATAATGAGCCAAAGCTTCGGGAGTACTGCGGTGATTTGGCAAACCCCTGGATTCGGCTTCTTCAACCCACTCCTGACTATAGCCATTGCCCTCGAACAAAATATGACGGGATTCTCGGATTAGCTTTCTCAATACCCTGAAAATGGCCTCGTCTTTGTCAACATCTTTTTCTATCAGGCCATCTATGGATTTTTTGAATTTTTTCAGCTGATCGGCCAGAATGGTGTTCAGCACAATCATGGAAGGAGCGCAATTTGCTGCTGATCCAACGGCCCTGAACTCAAATTTGTTGCCGGTAAACGCCATGGGCGATGTTCGGTTTCTGTCCGTGTTATCCAATATGATTCTTGGGATCTTGCCTATGTTAAGCTTGAGTTCGGTTTTTTCATCCGGGGTCATCTTGCGGTCTTTGACCCGTTTTTCAATGTCTGCCAGCACATGGCTGAGTTGGGTTCCGATAAATATGGAAATAATGGCCGGTGGTGCCTCGTTGGCTCCAAGACGATGGTCGTTCCCGGCAGAGGCAATGGCAGCCCTGAGCAGACCCGGATGCTCGCTTACGGCTTTGATAATGTTGATAAAAAAGGTTAGAAACAGCAAATTGGTTTTTGGTGTGTGTCCCGGGCTTAAAAGGTTTTTGCCTGTGTTGGTTGCCAGTGACCAGTTGTTGTGTTTCCCGCTTCCGTTCACGCCCTCAAAAGGCTTTTCATGAAAGAGCACCCTGAAATGATGTTTTCGGGCTATCTTGTCCATCAATACCATGATTAACTGGTTATGGTCAATGGCAATGTTTACCTCTTCATAAACCGGAGCAAGCTCGAATTGATTTGGCGCTACCTCATTATGCCTTGTTTTAACCGGGATTCCCAAGCGCCAGGCTTCGACCTCAAATTCTTTCATAAAACGGGACACCCTTGCAGGAATCGCACCAAAGTAATGGTCTTCAAGTTGTTGTCCCTTAGCCGGAGTATGACCGCACAATGTCCTGCCGGTCATGATCAGATCAGGGCGGGCGTAAAACAGGGCCTCGTCAATAAGGAAATATTCCTGTTCCCAACCCAGGGTGGGATATACCCTGGTGATGTTCCGGTCGAAGAGCTGGCAGACCTCAACGGCCACCTGGTCTATCAAAGAGAGGGTTTTTAGCAGCGGGGTTTTGAAGTCCAGGGCTTCGCCTGTGTAAGAAATAAAAATGGTGGGAATGCAGAGAGTGGCGTCCATAATAAAGGCCGGTGAACTTGGATCCCAAGCAGAATAACCCCTGGCTTCAAAAGTGTTTCTAAGTCCTCCACTGGGAAGGCTGCTTGCATCAGGCTCCTGTTGAACCAATTGTGTGCCATCGAATTGCTCTATGGAAGCGTTGGCTTCTATGGGGGTAAAAAACGCATCATGCTTTTCTGCGGTAGCCCCGTTCAAAGGAAGGAACCAATGAGTGTAGTGGGTAGCTCCTTTGCTTACGGCCCAGGCTTTCATGGCAGAGGCCACCTGATCGGCGAGCCTCTTTTCAATCAGAGTGCCTTTTTCTATTGACTCGGTAAACTGTCTGTAAACATCATCAGGCAGGTATTCACGCATTACCAGGTTGGAAAACACCATGCTGCCGTAATACTCGGAGACTTTTGGGGGTATTGGCGAAATTTCAACAGGTCTTGGGCTGAGGGCTGTCTTAAGTGCATCAAAACGGATGTTCATTTTCTGAAATATTTAAAAATATTTCAAAAGTAGTTAAAAATATAAGGGGGTAAATGAAAAAAGTATAAAAAATATGAACAAATGGTTAATAAAAAGGGGGGGTGTGAAGGAAATCAATCGAATTTTTATGAGTTGTACGTATTTAAAATATATTCTGTCTTTTCTTCCAGGGGTAAATTTCCGTCTATCCAATGAATCGGGATCCCTTTGCGCTCCATTCTCCTGAACCAGGTCATTTGCCTTTTTGCAAACTGATGAATGGCAGTGTTAAGCTTTTCAAACATTGTGTCAAATCGGATTTCTCCGGTTGCGTAAAGGGTAAGGTATTTATACTCCAGTCCGTAAAAGCTTAGTTGCTCAGGCTTCAGTCCAGAAAGCAGCAATTGTTCCACTTCCTGAACCATTCCGGAATCGAGTCTTTGCCTGAGTCTTTCAGTAATGCGCCGGCGGATAACATCTCTTTCAAAATGAATGCCATATACCTTAGGG
Source organism: uncultured Bacteroidales bacterium (assembly GCA_964520605.1). Taxonomy (GTDB): domain Bacteria; phylum Bacteroidota; class Bacteroidia; order Bacteroidales; family UBA7960; genus CAZFOI01. The sequence goes on along the minus strand of CAZFOI010000278.1, from coordinate 65 downwards.
GCAATGTTGGGATGGGTAAGTGTCTTCTCCTTATGACTCTCCTTATGCATGGCTATCTCAATGGC
>CAZFOI010000277.1:0-3184 GCA_964520605.1 uncultured Bacteroidales bacterium | reverse complement strand
ATCACAGGGCGTATGTTACCAGTATTCGTACGGGAGACCTTACCGTATTTGATTTAAACACCGGGGAACAGATTGCCAGGGTGCATTCAGGCAGCGGTGCCGAAGGAATAGATGTTTCGCCTGATGGACAGGAAGTTTGGGTTACCAACAGGGGAGAAAACACCCTGTCGGTTTTCGATGCAGAAACCATTGAATTGCTTGAAAAAATTCCCACAGGAGAATTTCCCATCAGGGCAAAATTTTCCCCTGACGGACGATTCTTTGCCGTAAGCAATGCGCAATCGGGAACAGTAGAAATATTTGATGCACCCAACCGGGTACGCCTGGCATCCGTTCAGATGGTAGCACCACCTCCTTCTGACGAAGACGATCTTCGGTATTTCTCAGAATTTGAAGGCACATCCATCCCAATCGGACTGGTCATTCCGGACAATTCATACATATATGTAGCCAACACCAGAAGCGATGCTGTAACCATAATAAGCCTGGAAACCCTGGAAATTGTTGGTCATTTCAATGCAGGAAAAGAACCTGATGGCATTCATGCTTCTGCCCTTCGTCCAAATGTAAAGAAAGAAAACTGAGCCCGATTTTCGCTACTTTTGTACATCAAAACGAAAATTATGGCAAACCGAATCATGGATCCCATCGGAAGGCTGATGGGCCTGCGTTACAAATCCCACCCCTGGCATGGGGTAGACATAGGCAAACATGCACCCGATGTGGTAACCTGTTTTGTGGAAATGGTTACTACGGACACCGTAAAGTATGAAGTAGACAAAATAAGCGGCTATCTGAAAATAGACAGACCGCAAAAATACTCCAATGTGCTTCCGGCATTGTATGGCTTTATCCCTCAAACACTCTGTCATCATCAGGTTGCCAGGTATGCCGTTGAAAAAACCGGATTACAGGAAATTGTGGGAGATGGAGATCCGCTTGACATCTGTATTCTTACCGAAAAGTCCATTTCACATGGAGACATTCTGGTAGAGGCCATTCCGATTGGCGGTTTCCGGCTGATTGACCGCGGACAGGCCGACGACAAAATCATTGCCGTTCTTAAAGACGATGCCGTATATGGCGACATGAAAGACATTTCCGAATGTCCACAGCCGGTGGTGGAGCGCCTGAAACATTATTTTCTCACATACAAGGACTTACCCAACACCAAACTGGATGTGGAAATTACCCACACATATGATGCATCCGAGGCCAGAGAAGTGATTATGCGCTCGGTTCAGGACTATCATCACAAATTTGAAAACCTGGATCATATGCTGTCTGAAGTGTAAATCGTCCTCCCGGCAGCCTGCTTATCACACCGCGAATCTCCAGTTCGAGCATAATCAGAGAAAGTTTTTGGGAAGGTATTCCGGTTCCCCGGATAATGGCATCAATTCCCCGTCTGGGATAACGTTTCAGCAAATCAACCACAGCCTGCTCATCAGGATCACCAAGGACCATCTCCAATTGACTTCCCTGTTGCAATGATTCCCGGCCAGGGATGTTCCATCCCAGGGTGTTTTCTATGTCTTCAGGCTCAATGATCAGATGAGCCAGATGCGATTTAACCAGATAATTACAGCCTCCGCTAAAGGGGTCATTTATTCGCCCCGGAAAGGCCATCACATGCCGGTGATACCCATTTGCCAGTTTGGCAGTAACCAGGGCACCCCCCTTTCGGGCAGCCTCCACAACAATCACAGCATCGCTCATACCGGCAATAATACGGTTGCGCTTTGGAAAATTGGTTTTTTCCGGAATGGTATTGCTCAAAAACTCCGTAACAAGGCCACCACCTGAAGACAGCATTTTCGAGGCGAGCCCCCTATTTATTGATGGATAAATTGTATCCGGTCCATGACCCAGAACCCCTACTGTCTTTAAGCCAAGGGCAAGGGATTCACGATGTGCCAAAGCATCAACCCCGTAGGCCAGGCCGCTGATTATCAAAGGATCATATGGCTTTAACCAATGAATTAACCTGGAACAGACTTCCCTGCCATAGTCTGTCATGCTTCGGGTTCCCACTACAGCCAGCACCCTGGGTGTATTGAAACAGACATCGCCCCTGCAAAACAACACTATGGGGGGGTCATTGCAGTTCAGCAGTCGTTGGGGGTAATCGGGGTGGGTGATCGGCAATATGCGAATGCCCTCCCGGTTCATAAAAGCAATTTCCTTTTCCACTTTCCGGAAATCCCTGAAAGCACGGATCGCTCCTCCGGTAATCTCCCCAATATCTGACACTCTGGTCAACTCCTGCATGGATGCTTCAAACACAGCCCTGGCACTGCCAAAATGATCAATCAGCTTACGGCATGTGGCTGGTCCAATCCCTGAAATCATGTCCAGGGCAATTGCATAATATGATTCCTGCTGATCAGGAATGTCGCTGTACTGTGCTTTTTGGAACATCAACCAAAGGTAATTCAGACCCTGATAGTCTCAAAAAAACCCATGTCTGTATTCCCTAAGCGGTTTATTACAATGCGGCATAACACTCCCGGATTATTGCATAGCCCCGGATGAAGGCTATAACAATCGGCCCTTGCTGCTATCCATTAACGGTTTGATTTGTATTATGGGTTTGTCTATATTTACATCATGTCTGAACCCTTGCCAATTTCTGACAACAACCCTCAGGCAATAGGGCCAACGGTATTGATCTGTCCCCTTGATTGGGGCCTGGGTCATGCCACTCGTTGCATCCCCGTAGCAGAAGCATTTCTGAAAGCCGGCTGCAGGGTAATCATCTGTGCATCAGGGGCACCCCTGTCCCTGCTACGCGAGGCTTTGGGGAACAGGGCTGCTTATCGGGAATTCCCCGGGGCAAAGGTGACATATTCCGGGTCAGGGAAGATGTTTGCTTCCATGCTTATGCTGTTTCCCCGCATGCTCTGGTCTGTTGTGTCAGAGCACCACAGAATCAGGCAGCTGATAAGGGAAACCCAAGCCAAAGTGGTGGTGTCTGACAATCGTTATGGCTTGTTTAGCCGAAAAGCCGAAACGGTGCTGATTACCCATCAGCTGTTTCTTGAGATGCCTTCAGGTTTGAAGGCAATTTCTCCCCTGGCAGACGCCTTTGTCCGTTTTCTGGTCAGAAGATTTGACCAATGCTGTATTCCGGATATCCCGGGGGTCAATAGCCTGGCAGGCCGTCTCGCCTCAAAAAGGCCTT
>CAZFOI010000276.1:0-3189 GCA_964520605.1 uncultured Bacteroidales bacterium | reverse complement strand
ATCATTTTTATTACCATTCAGGGATATGCCATCTGGGGGATGAATCTGATCAGAAAGTATAAAAAGGGTATCAAAAGCTATTTTTCTGAATTGACAGACTTTGATCTGAGCTGGCTAAGAATATTGTTGATATCGGTGGTGGTTTTCTACTCACTGATTTGCGTGCTGTATATTCTGGACTTTCTCATGGAACTAATGCCATATGGAACCCTGCAGATGGCTGGTTTTTCTTTTGCTTCACTTTTCGTAATAACATTGGCATATTTTGGACTGAGACAGGGCAACCTGTTTGCGTCAACATCAATAAAAATAGATATTGACGATAGCTCTAAGGAACCCGCTGCTTATTATTCAGAAGATGGTCAGGATGCTGCATTTGCCAGGAGCCTCATTGAATACATGCACCAGAACCAGCCTTATCTGGAGCATGGATTAACCCTGGCAGATTTAAGCAATTGCCTTGATAAGAGCCCTGAATACCTGTCAGGAGTCTTGAACAACCAATTGAAGAGGAATTTTTTCGACTTCGTTAACCACTATCGCGTGGAGCATTTTAAGGAATTGGTAAGGTTGCCCGGGAACAACAGAATGAAACTGCTCAGTCTGGCTTATGACAGTGGGTTTGGTTCAAAGGCAAGCTTTAACAGGGTGTTTAAGAACCACACCGGCATTACTCCGGGCCAATACATTCAGCAAATGAGTGAAACAGGTAATCAGCGGATTGCCTGATATTTGCACCGGGTATCAGGAAAAGTGATACCTGTTTGTCTGCTTTTCCGGAAAAGTGAGACCCTCTTTCTGAAAACTGAGCCCCCCACAGATTTTCTTTCGGCTTACTTTGCCGGAAAAAAAAGATGAAAACAGCCATCGTTTATTGCACCACCCATGGCACAACTGAAATGATTGCCATGAAAATTGCCGGCAACTTTCCCGGCGCAACCCTTTGGAACCTTAAAACAAGCAGCCTTGCAGACCTTTCTGCCTATGATACCATTATTATAGGCGGATCGGTTCACGCAGGCATGGTTCAGAAGAGGCTCAGGGATTTTTGTCATAAGCATTTGCTTGATTTGCTCGACAAAAACGTAGTATTATATCTTTGTGGCATGAACAAGCCTCAATACAAGGAACAGGCTTCCAGGGCTTTCCCGGAGATTCTTCTGGAACATGCCGGGGATTGCCATTTCCCAGGAGGAGAATTTCGAATGGAAAAAATGAATTTCTTTCAGCGTCTGATTGTCAAGAAAATATCCGGAGTATCGGAGTCGGTTTCTGAAATAAACGATGATGCAATTGATGTCCTTGTCCAAAAAGCAAAAGGCCTGATGGTGGCTTGATATTTGTATTAACTGAAAAAAACGCAATCCCGTGAAAAATCATAATTACTTACCTGCTTTGTCTCTTTTTGTTGTTTTGGCCTGTATGTCAGGATGTTCCCCTGTCAGCAAAATGTTTGATTCTGATTTAACTACCTATTTCCAATCCTATGAAGGGCCAAAAACCCTTGTAACGGAACAAAGCATTTCCCATCTGCCAACACCTGTTAGGAATTATTTGAGGTATTGTGGATTTGTTGGAAAGGAACTGCCAATCAATGCAAGGGTAGTTTGGGCCGACAGCCATATCAAAATGAATCCCGGGCGCAAATGGATGCGTCTGACAACCGAGCAATACAACAGTACAGCTGAACCATTCCGCATCGCCTTAATGAAAGCCAGACTGGGCGGGATAATCCCATTTCAGGGAAGGGATCTGTTTGCTGATGGTCAGGGGCATATGTATGGAAAACTGGCCCATTTGATTACAATTTTCGATGAAAAGGAAGCCGAAATAAGCCAATCGGCCCTGGTAATTATTTTGGCAGAGTCTTTGTTAATACCCGGATATGCACTTTCCTCATATATGCGGTGGGAAGAAATAGACGAGAGGACTGCACTGGGTATAATCGAATGGAGGGGGATAAAAGCAGAAGGCATATTTTATTTTGATGAGCATATGAGAATGGTAAGGTTTCATGCGCCTGAAAGATATTATATGGATCCGGTACTTGGTAATGTAACCAGGCCATTTACTGCCATAGTGGGCGACTATCATGAGCAGGATGGCCTTATCATTCCAGGTAGCCTGAGGGCAGTCTGGAATCTGGACCAGGGCGATCATGAATACTGGAAAGGCGATATTCTTCGCATAGATTATAATATTTGACATTGAGATACAGCAACCCTATGAAAACAATACATTACCTGTTGAAAAAAACCAAAAAAGCCAGACTGTTGATGTTCCTGATGCTGGCACTTCCCGGCATGCAACTGCAGGCAGACCAGATTGAGCTTAACATTCCACCTTTGCGCTTTGCCGGGGTTCATCCCCTGCAGGGAGAGGGCACCATAAGCCATGGGGTGCTGGTAATGCATAACGCTTCTGCCGGTAATTGGAATTATTATCTGTACAACAATCAACTGCATCCGGTTAGAGAAGGAAAACTGGAAACACCCCGGCATTCTTTTGTGAACAGGGTAAGTTCCAGTGGGCATTATACCCTGATAAGCATGGTGGCCAATCTGGTTGGCCCTTCTGCCACCTATATTGTGCTTGATGACCGGGGAGAAGAGATTGGCCGGCAAATAAGAGAACAATCCGGTATGTTACGCAGGGGAGAGCATTTTTACCCATATACCCAGGTACATCCTAACCATGGCTTTCTTATCGCAGAAGCAACAGGCCGTGGACAGGATTCCGGTTTGTTAATAGAACACATCGACGACAATCTGGCAACTGTATGGCAGACCAATCTTTACATACCGGGTGGAAGTAGTTTTGTTGTTGATATTATATCGGGAGAAAACAGGATTTTTGTTTTGGAGGGAGTAGAGCGTTGGGGGAATACAATAGGAACCCGACTGCATTGTCTGGATGCACTTGACGGACAATTGAAGTATTCCATTGACATGACAGACGGACGAAATAGTTTTTACCCCACTGCCTTAAGACCCATGCCCGATGGGAGCATTGCACTTGCCGGGACATATTTCCAGGGAACAAGGATCAATGCCAGACAAATGCGGGGCATATTTTTTACTGTGGTTTCTCCAAGAGGTGAAGACATGACCGTGGCATTGCATTCCTGGAGAAGCCTCAGGCCGCTGCTTAGAACGCCTGTTCCTGACTGGTTTTTCAGCATCATGCCAG
>CAZFOI010000275.1:0-3193 GCA_964520605.1 uncultured Bacteroidales bacterium | reverse complement strand
AGCTCGATGCCAGCCTGGCGGAGGCCAATGGACTTTCCAGGGAGATTGGCCTTCTTTATAAAGACGGAAAAGTCTCAGAGGCCGGCGTATTAAAAGAAAAAACCGCCTTGCTGAAACAACAGTCCAAATCCCTGCAGGATGCCATTGATGGTATCAGCCCGCAATTGGATGAGTTGTTGGTTTTGCTACCAAACCTTCCGAATGAATCGGTACCTCCTGGCAAGACTTCAGAGGATAACCAAGTGGTTTTACAGGAAGGCGACATTCCGGTTTTGGATGCTGATGCGGTGCCGCATTGGGATCTGGTTAGTCGCTATGATCTGGTTAGCTTCGAATTGGGAAACAAAATTACCGGTTCAGGCTTCCCTGTCTATAAAGGCAGGGGTGCACGCCTTCAGAGGGCCCTGATTTCCTGCTTCCTGGATCAGGCCATCGAAGCAGGCTATACTGAATACCTTCCGCCTCTGATGGTAAATGCTGCTTCCGCATTCGGCACCGGTCAATTGCCTGATAAAGACGGACAGATGTATTACATGCCAGAGGATCAATTATATATGATTCCCACTGCGGAAGTGCCGGTGACCAATTTTTTCAGAGATACCATCCTGGAAGAAAAAGAGCTTCCTGTTAAGTGCGTGGCCTATTCGGCATGCTTCAGAAGGGAAGCCGGGTCTTATGGCAAAGATGTCAGGGGATTGAATCGCTTGCACCAATTCGACAAGGTGGAGATTGTGCAGGTGGTAGAACCAGAAAAAAGTTATGAGGTCCTGAATGAAATGGCCTCACATGTGGCTGGTTTGTTAAGAAAACTCCAGCTGCCTTTTCGGATGCTAAAGCTTTGTGGTGGAGATATGGGTTTCGCTTCAGCACTCACATACGACATGGAGGTCTATTCAGCCGCTCAGAAACGTTGGCTTGAAGTAAGTTCGGTTTCAAATTTTGAGTCATTTCAATCCAATAGGATGAAGCTAAGATACCGAAATGCTGCAGGAAAGAATATTCTGGCCCATACGCTTAACGGCAGTGCACTCGCCTTGCCACGAATACTGGCCGCATTGTTGGAAAACAATCAGACTTCAAGCGGGATCTTGATACCAGAGGTTCTAAGACCTTACACGGGTTTTTCAATTATTGATTGAAAGGGCTTTTTTAGCATTCTGCCATGGCAAGATACATCCTTTTGATATTGTTGATTGTTTTTTCCCGGACTCCCGTTTCAGGGCAGGAGGGTATTGACAATACGGATGTGTTGCTGGCGGCCCAATATTTTCGCAACGGAGAGTTTGACAAAGCAGTGGTGCTTTATGAGAAACTTTTTCTTCAATCTCCCGGACACCTCGTATATACCCATTACCTGGAATGTCTTTTTAATCTGAATGACTTCAGAAAAGCCGAAAGGGTTGTGCGTTCTCAAATCAGGCAATTTCCCGGGGACATTTCCTATCAGGTAGACCTTGGATGGGTGTTTGGGCGAAGCGGAAACACCCGGCAGCAGTCCAGACACTTTGAGAACCTGATACGTTCATTAGAGGATCAGACCGGAATGATCACCGCCCTTGCTGATGCTTTTCAAAGAAGAGGGTATGATGACTATGCCATAGAGACTTTTCTTCATGCCAGACGATTCCCAAACAGACAGAGGGCTTTTTATTCCAGTTTGGCGAATTTGTTTGAGCGTACCGGACAATTCTCTCTAATGATGAATGAATACCTTTCCTATATTGAAGCTTTTCCTGATGAAACCGGAAGAATAATGGGTGTCTTGCAGGATGCAATAGCAAACGACCCTGGTTTCGCAAGAAATGAAGCCCTTCGGGAGTCTCTGCTATCAAGGGTGCAACTTGATCCTGGCAATGTTTTATATTCCGAAATGCTTCTCTGGCTGTCAATTCAGCAACAGGACTTCAGACTTGCCTTTATGCAGGCCCGCGCACTGGATCTGAGGTTGAGAGAAGACGGATTCCGTGTTCTGGAGGTTGGAAAAATGGCTTCAGCGAACCGACAGTATAATCACGCAGCTTTGGCATTTAAATACGTAGTGGATAAGGGAAATAATTCTCCCTACTATATGGATGGGCTTACCGGATATCTTGATGTGAGGTTTCAGGAGGTTATATCCGGATATCAAACAAAATCAGACGAGTTGCTGGAAGTTGAACAGGCTTACAGGAGAGCCCTGGATGAGTTGGGAGTAAATGCTTCAACGGTTGTCCTTGTCAGAAATTTGGCCCGCTTGCATGCATTTTACCTGGGGAACAGGGATACAGCTGCTCAGTTGCTGAATCAAACCCTTGCCATACCACAGGTGGGCTCGAGGGTTCAGGCCGAGTGCCGCGTTGAACTGGCAGATATATTGTTGCTCCATGGGGATGTTTGGGAAGCGGCTTTGCTTTATGCCCAGGTAGACAAAATGTTTCGTGATGATCCCCTTGGACATGAGGCCCGATTTAAAAGTGCCAGGTTATCCTTTTATATAGGGGAGTTTGATTGGGCGAAAGCCCAGTTGGATGTTCTGAAATCGGCGACATCCAGACTTATTGCCAATGATGCCATGCAGCTTTCCTTGCGGATACAGGATAACATTGGTTTTGACGGTGAGACAGACCCACTTAGGCGTTTTGCCAGGGCGGAAATGCTGATATTTATGAATCGCTTTGAGGAAGCACTTCTGGCGCTTGATTCGATTGTAAGATTATTTCCTGTGCATGCCATCATAGATGATGTTTTATTTGCAAAGGCCGGATTGTATATGCGCAAGGGCAAATACGCCCTGGCGGATACCCTCCTGGATATGATAGCCACAAATTATCCGGATGGACTTCTTGCCGATGAGGCCCTGATGGCACGCGCCGGACTGTACGAGAATGTTTTTAAAGATGCAGCAACCGCCATGTCGCTTTATCAACAACTTCTTATCCGATATCCGGGAAGCCTTCATTCGGTTCAGGCAAGGAACCGGTTTCGATACCTGCGCGGTGACAGAGTTAACCCTGCTTAGTATGGATTATTTATCCGTAAGACCCAAGAAACACCTTGGACAGCATTTTTTGCGCGATCCGAATATTTCGGCAAAGGTTGCGCATGCCCTGACCGGTCATGGAGCGTATGATCAAATAATTGAGGTGGGTCCGGGAACGGGTGCGCTTACGAAGGTTCTACTTGATGATGGCCGTTTTCTTTGGTATGGCATAGA
>CAZFOI010000274.1:0-3194 GCA_964520605.1 uncultured Bacteroidales bacterium | reverse complement strand
GTATTTCAGCCGTGTTCCATCAAATTCTTTTCCAGAATAAACCACATGGTATTCGCCCATGGGAAGGACTTCACCCCTTATTAAAAGCAGGTTTTCATTATCCGGAAATTGTGCACCGAGATGGAATCTGGATGTGTTTTTGGAGATGATGGTTTTCCCACCGAATGTTAGCAAAACTGCCAGAAGAAACATGGCAACCCCGAGGTGGGTAATCACGGATCCATAGGATGGTATGCGGTTTTTTAAGCGTAAAAGCAGGTCCAGTGAAGAAAACAAGGCAAACAAGGCAGAAAACAACATGAAAACATGCCCGGGGGCATCTGCAATTGATGCCAGCCTGATCAGGATTGTAAAAACCAGGGCAAGCAGCAGGGAAACCGAAATACTCCTTACAAAGGAAGGCCATTGGTTCCTGCCCCAGTGTATAAACTGGGATACCCCCATCAGGAATGCAATCACAACGGCAAAAGGCAGTTGCCAGGTATTGTAATAGGTTACCACTTCAGTGGGAGGTGCCAGGCCAGCTCCAAACACTTTGTTTATTAAAGGAATGGACGTTGAGAAAATGATTTGAAAAGCCGAAAGCACCATTATCAGGGAAGCGATATACAGCCAGAACTCCCTGGTAAACATATGATCTGTCTGATGGCCCCTGAACAGGCCGATGCGCCTTATGATCAATGCCGCGCCAACAATCACCATACTCCCGATGTAGATCATGATCTGACGCCCCATACCATCGTTACCAAAAGAATGTACCGATGTTTCTGCCAGCACTCCGCTCCTGGTCAGATATGTGGCATAAACCACCAGAATGAAAGAAAGCAAAACAAATACAATGGATATAAGACAGCTGTTGTTGCGTTTGTAGCAGATCAGCATCAAGTGCAGGGAGGCAACAAGTACCAGCCATGGAACCAGAGATGCATTTTCGATTGGGTCCCAGGCCCAAAAGCCACCGAAAGTAAGGGATTCGTAAGCCCAGACTCCCCCAAGAAAAATCCCTATTCCAAGAAATAAAACTCCGGCAATGGTCCAGGGAAGGGCGGGTTTGATCCATTCTTTGAGGCGTTGCTGCCACAATCCGGCTATGGCGAACGCAAAAGGAACCAAAACAGCTGCATAACCAATGAATGTGAAGGGAGGATGAGACAACATCCAGAAGTTTCTCAGGAGCGGATTAAGGCCATTGCCGTCTGTTATGAAACTAAGGTAAGTCGGATCCCTAAAGAAATCATTTCCTTCAGCAAGGTTTGAGTCCCTGAGCAGCAAAAAAGGATCCATACCAATGGTAAAACCTCCGAAGCTTACCCCAAGTATCATTGAAACCATGAACACCTGGGATAGGGAAACAACCGTCATGACCGGAGACTCCCACTGCCCGGCATGCCTTAAAAGGATGATCCCGAAAACTGCCTGACATAATATCCAGACAAGCAGACTGCCCTCCTGTCCCGCCCAGAATGCAGCGATCATAAACCCAAGGCTCAGATCGTTTTCTGCATGCGCCCAAACATAACGATACTCGTAGAACCTGTTCATTATGATATACATAAACAGGGCTGAAACCACAAGAACCAGTCCCAGGTGGGCAATAAAGGCCCACCGGCCTCTTTGCCTCCAAAGGAATCTTCGCCTGTCAGACGCACCGCTTCCTTTAAAATATGAAAAAGCCGCCAGGATGGCAGCTGCAAGCGACAGGTAAATCCCAATCCTTCCGGCCAGACCAGGAAGGAGATGTTCTCCCAAATACTGTATATCCATAGAGTAATTCTTTACTTCACCAATTAAACAAGGGCTTATCCGATTGAGGCCTGTAACCAAATACCCAATTCAGCCCAAAATAAATGTTGGCAACCTGGGCATGGAGAGGGACAAAGGCGCCCAATACGTTGTCAGATGCAAGGTAAAACTGCAATGGACCTGCGTTCAGATGTATCCCGGCTCCGGCCTGAGCGTAACTGTGATCAGAAACTGTGTATGACAAACTAAGCCCTATGGCCGGAGAAGGTTTAATATTGTAAGAAAAGGTGAGCGCATGATATAAGTCAGCATTGCGATAAACCAGGCGGGACAGCAATCCCAACTGGTGACGGGGACCGAGTCCGAGTCCCAGCCCTGAATACAATCTTGGATTCAGGTAGGTCCTGTATGATTCCGACTGGCCCGTCAATTCATATGCACCGGCAATCTTACGTACAAATTCTTCGAACAATCCCTGTCTGTTTCCCTCATAAAATGCCTGAATGTCTATGCCCTCAAAAAGACCAGACCCGGTAACCACATAGTTCTCAACCCCTTCAGACCAATCAATGTAACCAAGGTTTTGCAGGGAAACAGACAGACTTAGGTTTCGAAAAGGCTTCAATTCCATTCCCAGATCCATCGCCCATCCCGGATTCTCTGCATGCCTTATGTAATCATATACCGATGTGGATGCATCCATATCCAGACTAAATTGTTCCAATGGACCTATCGTTGCCGGATGAGATGTTCTGATTATCGCATCAGCCCCAAGCGAGGGGCGCAGCGCATCTTCATTATACAATAAATGCAGATTGGGATCATTTAGGTTGAAGTTGGAAAATCCATACAGTCGTTTTACACGAAAGCCAATCCCTGCGACATCCCCAATAAGGAGAGAAAAATCCAGGGCATATTCCCTGTAATAACTCAAATCTGCAGATATCCCGGAAAAATCATCCAGGCCCTGTCTGTCAGAAAAAAATTCATTCCCCTGTAAAACCAAGGCCTGAAAAGCAGGTGGGCTGAACCAGGAAAAGTCAAGTCTGTCGCGAATGGAAAATGCCAAAAAGCTTTTTCGAAACCTGATTCCGGCACCCAGCCATTGCTGATGAAACCCGGCTTCGATCAGCATATTGCTTTCCAAACTTTCTGCAAAATCTTGGGTGTTCCAGATTAGCTCATCGAAAGGATCCTTTTCTACCAATTGCCTTGGAGACCACCCGGAAAGAGAGGCTCCCGCATAGACCGAAGTCAGGGCAGGCATGCCAAAATATGCATTCATGGATGGTTGACGGGCAGGATTCAGAAAGGATGCCTGGGGAACTCCCTGCATCCAGTAAAGGGTATTCTGAAACTGGGCAAAACCCTTTTCAGGAAGAGCAACCAAAACAAGCAGGATACATGCCAGATTGCGCCATGATTGCATATGTCAGCAGATTGGGTAGCAT
>CAZFOI010000273.1:0-3197 GCA_964520605.1 uncultured Bacteroidales bacterium | reverse complement strand
CTGCTGTCCTTTTTTTTATTTTGGCGGCTTTTCATTATTTTTGCATTCCCAAAATCACAGCACCATGTCAGGACACAGCAAATGGTCAACCATCAAGCGAAAAAAAGGCGCCATTGATGCCAAGCGTTCCAAGATATTCTCCCGCATTGTAAAAGAAATATCAATTGCCGTTAAGGAAGGTGGATCCGACCCAACAGGCAACCCCAGGCTTCGTCTGGCCATTGCCAATGCAAAAGGATCCAATATGCCCAAAGACAATATTCAGCGGGCCATATCCAAAGCCGGAGATAAAAATGCCGCCAGCTTTCAGGAAGTTACTTATGAAGGCTATGCCAATTTCGGAGTGGCAGTATATGTGGAATGCCTTACCGACAACCTGCAACGCACCGTAGCCAATATCCGTTCGTATTTTAACAAACACAGCGGGAAACTCGAAACCAACGGATCCCTGGCCTTTATATTTGAGCGCAAAGGGGTTTTTACGGTTCCTGTAGGTGAAAGAGACGAAGAAAGCTTTATGATGGAGATTATTGATGCCGGTGCCGAAGATGTTGAAGTGGAAGACCAGTTTTTTACCATTTACACGGCCATGGAGGATTTCGGGCCCATGCTGAAAAAACTGGAAGAGATGGGCATTGAGGCAGATAATGCCGAGTTGCAGCGCATTCCCCTGAATACGGTTAAACTGGATACGGAATCAGCCAAAAAAGTATTGAAGCTGATCGAAATGTTCGAAGACGACGATGATGTTCAGAATGTGTTTCACAATCTTGAACTGACAGAGGAGATTATGGCCGAAATGTAGGGATGGAGGCTATCAGACGCCGCGTATAATCGTTTTCCGGATTGCTGTACAGTGCATCCGATTCATTGAGTTCTACCATGCTTCCCTGCTTCATAACCAAAACCCGGTCTGCCATATACCTGACCACGGCCAGGTCATGAGAGATAAACAGATAGGTTAGATTGAATTCCCCTTTAAGGTCATTCAGAAGGTTTAGCACCTGGGCCTGAACCGACACATCCAGGGCAGAAACGGATTCATCACAAATTATAAACTCCGGCTTCAGGGCAAGGGCCCTGGCAATGCAAATTCTCTGCCTTTGTCCTCCGGAAAACTGGTGAGGGTATCTGAAGTAGTGATCCGTTTCCAGGCCAACCCTCTCAAGCAATTCCATGATTCTCGTTCTTCTTTCCCGGTCATTGGCCATTATCCCGTGTAAACGCATGGGCTCCAATATGGCGCTGCCTATGGTTATGCCAGGGGTAAGCGAAGCCAGGGGATCCTGAAAAATGATCTGGAATCGGGGCCTGAGCATTCTTAATGCCTTTGGGGATAAACCGGAAATGTCTGAGCCCCTGTATCTGATGCTTCCGGAATCAGGCTCAATGAGTCGCATCAGGCTGCGGCCCAGGGTGGTCTTGCCACATCCCGACTCACCTACAAGTCCCAATGTTTCTCCCTGATACACATCAAAGCTGATTTTACTCACTGCCGTATACCGGGAGGTAACCTTTCCAAGCAGGTTCCTGCCGGTAACAAAGGTGGTTTGCAAATCCCTGACTTCCAAAACGGGCTGGCCGGCATACAGTAGTTTGTGGCGGGCTTTCCGTTCTGCTTCCTGCTCATAAACGGGTTTATACCCGCCAACTGCTTCACCGGAATCCAGAAAGTCAGAAACTACGGGCAATCTTTTCAAGCGTTCCCGGGAATGGGGGCGGCATGAGATCAGGGCCCGGGTATAAGGGTGCTTTGGGGCAGAGAGGATGTCTGCTGTCATCCCCGCTTCAACTATGCTTCCATTAAGCATTACGGCAATATTCGAAGTAACGGAGGAAACCAGAGCCAGGTCATGGGAAACAAACAATACAGACATCCCATGATCCTGCTGCAGGCGAGCCAGAAGATCCAGGATGCCTTTCTGAACGGTTACATCCAGGGCGGTGGTTGGTTCGTCGGCTATAAGAAGGGCTGGGTTGCAGGCCAGGGCCATGGCAATCATTATCCGTTGCCGCTGGCCACCTGACATTTCATGTGGCCAGGCAAGAAATGCTTTTTTGGGGTCTGGCAGCCGAACCTCCTCCAGCAGGGCCAAGGTCTTGTCTTTTGCCTCAGGCCTGCGCCACTTAAAATGATGAATCAGATTTTCCATGATCTGCCACCCACATCGCTGAACCGGATTCAGTGAGGTCATGGGTTCCTGAAATATCATGGCAATCTGATTGCCCCTGACACGCTGCATTTCCTGCTCGGACAAGGCTGAAAGGTCTGTGGCCCGGATCCCTTCAGGATTAAACAGTATGCTACCTGAAACCATCCTGGCCGTTTTGCGCGGCAGTAAGCGCAAAACGGCCAGGGCGGTTACGGATTTTCCCGATCCGGATTCTCCCACCAGACCCAGTGTCTGGTTTTTTCCGATGGAAAGGTCAACCCCCCTTAGTGCCCGAACAACCCCCTCCCCGGTATGGAAATCCACACCCAGGTTCTTAATCTGTAAAAGAGGTTCTTCAGGCATTTTGGTTAGTGCAGGGGTTCACCTGGCTTACGCCAGCGAATATCAAAGAATCCGGGTCTTTCTTCAACGGCTCGGCGATTCCACTCCTGTGGATAGCCCACCCCGCGGGGATATGGCCTGGGACCACCCGTATCGTTAATATACCTGTCGTTATACTTGGTAAATAAGTAATACCCAAGTTCGCGCCAGCGCTGTACCACATATTCGGCATTGTTCACCGAAAAATCAGTAAGGTATTCGTGCATCATTGCCTTGTTGCTGTCCCTGAGTGCCTGAGCGCCCTTGTCAACAGCTGCGGTGAGCTGTATGGCTCTTTCCTCCAGTTCGGTTTGCACCTTCTGAATATCGACAATCATGTATTCATACATCCCGTAGGCATAATTTGCCACAAGGTTAAACACCCAGAATGCGGAATTCCAGTCAAAGGCATTGATGTCACCGGTTATAAGGCTAACGGGCATTTTGTCCATGCCCATATACATTGGCATATAACAGGTAGAATAGGTGTCATCCAAACCATACCAGAACAATCCGCCAATTTCATCCGGCAACCAGTTTCTCGACTGAGAAACAAAGGAAAAACCTGTTTGCTGCTGGGAAATCGGTCTTTCATATCCATAGGTGGTGTCGTCTCCATCCAGGGTGAAAAACAAGGGACGCCAGCGGTAGGGCAATCCATAG
>CAZFOI010000272.1:0-3199 GCA_964520605.1 uncultured Bacteroidales bacterium | reverse complement strand
ACAGGGATGCCATCGGTGGTAACAGACCCTCCCGATGAAGCCGATGTGGCGGTGGCTCCGACAATCTCAGACGTAACCACCCGGGCACCCGGTGCGGTTCTAACTGCCCTGCCCCCAAATAGATAAAAACGGCTTGCGTCTGTATAAACGGCCAATTCGCGATCGGATACCCTGGCCCTGCTAACGCCCTCATACCAGCTGCTGCCCCTTAAGCCGGAGCCCACGGCATTCTCTGAGGGCCATCCGGAAGGGATTTCTAACTGGCCCCTGCCATGAAGGCCTGTGAACGCCCGGCCCTCGGTTCTTCCTATGCTGATGGTTCGCTCAAGCACATTGTCGCTCAATCCCATGATGCCCCAAAAAGAAGCACCGGCCTGAGAACGGCTGCTGGTGGCTGTGGCAAATGCGCCCACACGAACCGGACCTGCCAATCCTCCCGACTGCTGATAGTTCAGCGCCGCATTGGCACCGGCATTGGAGGCCGCCTCGTTTGGCAAACCGGCATTTACAACACCTGTTGCCCGCGTATGCGTGGAAGCACCCCAGGCATATTCATTCGCCGTAGGGCTGCCTAAGCCCCTGGCTGCCTTCTCAAACTCCAGCTCGCTCATAGGACGCAAGCCGGCCCAGGCAGTAAAATGCGCCAGATCGGCCCAGCTCATAAAGAAATTCGGCAGGTTCGGATGCTCCGTCTCGTATACGGCAGGCAACAACGGATCTGCTCCGGGGGCAAGGATCCTGATCCCATGACGATAGCGGGGATCGGGCTGAACATAAGTGCCCGATGCATCATCAGGCCGGCCGTTTGCCCTGGCATCTTGCCCGGCAAATGATAGCGAATTCAGAAAGTCTGTATATTGCTGCTGGGTGATGTTGTATTTCATACAGTAAAAACCGGCATATCCCTTGGGAAAGGACACTCCAAGGGTTCCCGCAGGGCCAATGTTGCTGTTCCCTGCAGTGGAGGTGCCCCATAGTTTGCCTGCTCCTGTGCCCGTCTCTAGAGGCTCCTCTCCATGAACCACAAAAGGGATGGTATTGCCTGCGCTCCATCCCCCGTCTGTAAACGACCCGGTCTCTGTTCCACCACTGCCAAGATAAAAAGCTCCATCGGGAACATATACCATCTCCATACCAAAGACCCTCACCTCGGCTATGGCATCATCCCCTACGGCATCAACCCCATAATTCCATCTCAGACTAACGCCCGATGCGGCAAACGTACCTGTGCCATTGGCACTGCGGTACAAAAACACCCCCACACCAGGATTGTTTGTGGCATGAAATACCTGGCTCTGATCAGGCAAACCCACTGCCACATGGGCCGCTGTTCCGCTGCCTGCGCTATGCCCGCTATCATGAAGCGAGGCATGATGCCACTGACCGGAACCCTTTATGCGGTACTTCACAAATAGCCATGCAGCATCCCAGGATGCAGAGCCGCTTCCGCCCATATTGTCCGTGCGCCAGGAATTCTCCCAGCTAACATCAAACGATATCTGCACATGCTTCTCTGTGGTGTTCTGAGAAGTAAGGGACACCTGCTGGATCTGAAGGTTATTGGCGCTGAGCGATCCAAGAAATGCAAGGAAGAAAAAGCAGGTGAATGCTATACGAATTCGGGGATAAGAAATCATGGCAGACAGCATAATATATGATACTGTAAATCAGTATTTGGTGAAACACAAAAGTAGACGGTAAAATACCATATATCAATACGTAATTGCTTCATTTTATTATTCAGACACATACGCACATATGCGTATTTAGCGCTGCCTTTTTCAAGGCAGGGCCAAATACTATATTGCTGTTAAATCAAAAAGTGTTAATATATATCAGACTTCATGTAATCATTGTAAACAAATTATTTTGGATTGTCTTCTATTAAAGCCTTGTATCAATGAGTAAAACAAGGTGTTCTTACGCAGCGGACACCACCAAGCCCCCATTTTAAACTTGACCCAAAGGCACCATTTTCATCATTTGATGTCCAACTATTCAACTCATCTTCTAGCTCTGATTTAGAGGGCAAACGCCATCCTGATGGACAAGGATTAATAATGCCAGACGGTCCTTGCCATAGTGCGATGATTGAGTATCTTATTAGGTTACGCATGTGAGCATAAGAGCGCCCCATCACACTGTAGTTTCTGGCATGTTATAAGCTGCTTCCATGATACATAGCGTTTCAAACCCTATACAAAGTCGTTTTGTTTCTTCATGTTAACGCCTTGTTTGTTTAAAACACCAACTATGGCAACCACCCAAATAGGTATTTATATCAATCTAAGTATCTGACACACCTAATACGATAGGTAGCGTTCTTACTTACACTCATAGGATCGCGATATAGGAAATGCTTATATAAGACACTCGCCCAATTTAATTCAGAAGAACTCCAATAGATGCCGCTCAATGAAAAACCGCCAACAACATTGCGATAAAGAAATAGTTGTTCTAATTCATCAATTGATGGCAAAAACCAGTCTGTATGACCGTTCAAATCAAGAGTAGCACAAATATTGCGTGCTACTGTTATAACATGGTTATAAGTGTTATCATAGCCAGTGCCTATAGCAGTTCCACTACCTCCATGTGCTGCAGTGGAGCTATGCCATACTGAGGAAGTAGATTGATCACTTGGTGCTGCAATTAAATTGTAGGAGACATATTTGCCTCCCCCGATATTATCCCCGGGAGAATGCAGCCATGTGGTTGCAGTTATACTTTGAACCGAGGATACCCCACAAGCATTATATGCCCATATATATCTAACATAAGTATTCTCTGCAGCAAGACCGGTTTCGATATAACTTGTGGTTTTTCCCAAATCCATTGCGGAGGCATAATCATCCGATGTGTTCCATTTATAACCTGTAGCATCATTTACTGGGTCCCAACGCCAACGAATTTGTCTGCTATTAATAAGATCGTGCACAGCTTCAACTGGCGAAACTGGCAAATCTGCTGCTACAGTGGCAGTAACAGCCATTCTCACAGAACTCTCCTTTTCCGTGATTGAATTATAAGATGAAACATAAAACACCGTGGTATTCATTACGCTAGTTGAATAGGTTGTCCCTGTATGAAGCGGGGTGCCTCCGCTCTCAGCTGTGTACCATCGATTGGTATTGGATCCGACAGGTTGGGTTGCCATCAAAGTGACCATACCAGGTCCACAGAGATCTTCGCCTGTGGT
>CAZFOI010000271.1:0-3224 GCA_964520605.1 uncultured Bacteroidales bacterium | reverse complement strand
AACAATTAATAATAAAACCGAAAACATGATCAGCCATGCCAACACCGGAATATAGGCCATGGGAACAGCGCGGATATAAAATTGGGAGATAAAGCCATATGATACTATGGCATAAAGTATCCGGTACAACCACAATGGCTCAAGCAAGATCAGGGCAACCAGAGAATATGTAGCCACACCTCCGACAAACCAGGGCAATATGGTAACAAGGGTCATCTGAATGATCTCCCGTGGAAAATACAGGCTGCTTCCAATATAGAAGAACAGAATAAAAACCAGGAAAACACCAGTAAGACATGCGAAACCATAAGAGTGCTGGATCAGCAATACCTTGTTCTCCCTTATGGGAAGATGAAAGGTAAGTTTGATTCTCTGGTTAATGGTTTCAGGAAAATACTGGGCAATGGCAATGCCGATGCCGGCCAGCAAGGGGATAAATTTCATCATGGAGGCATAATTGCCACCCTGAATAACGATGCGATACCATAACTCATTGGCCTCGGAAAGATTCAGATTGTAACGGATACGCAAAAAAATATTCGTAAGTACAACCAAACCCAGAACCAGCATGAGCAGCAGTGCCCATCTGATTTTCAGCCATTCTTTGTAAAAAAGTGATCGATACATAATTGTATTGGTAATTGGTTAATATTTGCCTGTCAGTCCGATAAATGCGTCTTCAAGGTTCATGGATTCTTCCTTGATTTCTGTATAGGCAATTCCTTCAGATTCCATGTAAGCCTTTACCTCTTCCGAAGAGGCATACGTATACAGAGACACCTTGTTTCTAATTTGCTCTACATTGACAGCCAGTCCATTGCCTGGGAATTTCAGGTCATTATTCTCCAGTACAATCTGGTATTGTCTGAAATTCTTCATAAAACTGCTAACGGGCTGCTGTGCCAGGATGCGGTTGTAATCCATGATGAGGACATCATCAATCAATCGCTCCATATCCTGAATGATGTGAGAGGTTACAAATACCGTTTTGTTATTCGATTTGGCATAATCCCTGAGATAGTCTATAAACAGCCTCCGATACCCTGGATCCAGCCCCATGGAGAAATCATCCAAAACGAGCAGGTCAGGATCCTGGGCCAGAATCAGTCCCAGAGCAACCTGAGATCTTTGTCCGCAGGACATTCTGGCAATTTTTTGCTTTGGGGTAACCTTTAGCTTGGACATCAACTCCCAGTATGGTTCGCTGTTCCATTTGGCATAACAACCGGAATAAAACTTTTCTATCTGGTGAATATTCATAAAGGCATACTGTATATGTCCTTCAATCAGAAATCCGATTCTCTCTTTGGTTTTGGGAGTCAGGTGCTGAGAGTTTTCTCCGTAAATGAGACATTCACCGGAAGTGGGATGCAGAAACCCGTTCATGATGTTGATCGTGGTTGACTTTCCGGCACCATTTTTACCGAGCAGTCCCAGGATCTTGCCCTCTTCTACCTTGAAACTGAGGTTCTCATAAACGAGCTTCTTGCCATAGAAATGGGTCAGATTGTTGCATTCAATTGCGTACATGGGGAATTGTATTGATGAATAGATGGGGTTATTCGTTGGATTCCAAACCTAACTGGGAAAGGCGTTCCTTCCTTGGGCAGGAGGTCCGGTTGCACTGATCGCATTGAAGATCCAGCTGCATGATTTCTTTAAACAGATGTGTTAGTTTTTGGCTTTGTTCAGGATTGCAAATACTCCTGACGGAATCGAAATAGTCTATGGTCAGGTTTTTCAAAACGGCATGCATCCTGCCTATGCGTCGGGTTATTCTGTCAAGCTTTTCTCCATCGGGAGAAGCAGATGCCATTTCTTCCAGCATGTCAACATTGGCCTCGCACAGCATATCAAGGACATAATTGTATTTTCGAAAGGTTTTGTCGCTCATTTGCAACACTTCCCTGTACTGCTGATCGCTTAATTCGAGTCTGTCCTTAAGAAACCTTACGGATCTGATATCCGGGCTTTCATTTGGTAACACAGGTGCATTTCGGAAAAACAGCAGTGTTGCAAGTGCGGTGATATTGATGATCAACAGGCCGTAATTCAGCCATTTTATGCTTTTTAGTCCGTTTTTAGGCCACATAAATTGGTTGTTTAAAGTTCGAAGATCAGGTAAGTGCTGGCGGCAGGAGGGGATAGGTGGTGGGAGTTTTGAAAATCCTGCAACTGGTAATCTCTGTCAGAAGAGGTAAGAGTTTTTCCCAGCCCGCTTCCGATGCCAACGCCCAACCCGATACACAAAACAAGCATGGCAGCGATGCCCGAGATTCTTTTTAAGGCATCCAATGGGGTTATAATCTGCAGCCTTTCTTCCTGAATACGCTGAATGATGCGTTCTGTAAAGTCAGCAGGTGCTTTCAGCCGGTATTGGGGTGCTTTTGGCAGGTCATAATTGTCCATGGGCAGTTAATTGTAGTGTTATACCCAAAAGACAATTCTATTGTGCAAAACTTGCGCGCAAACATCGGTTTTTTTTATTTTTTTTCTTCATACCAGGCAGAGCACAATGTTCTTAGCCTTGACTTCGCCCTGAAAATCAAAGACTCTACTGTACTGACGGGTGCTTTTAGTACTCCTGCGATTTCTTTGTATGAGAGTTGCTCGTAATGATGCAGAATGAATGCTTTTTGTTGCCTGGAAGGAAGCTTTTTCAGCATTAGCTGAAGACAACGCTGTTTTTCTTTGATTTCAAAAGTTTCGTGGGGGTCAGGGTCGGTATCCTTATGCGCAAATTCATGGCTTTCCCGGCTGTCCGAATGATTATCCAATCTTAGAAAACTGAATAATTGATTCTTTTTGCGAAGATTGATGGATGTATTCAGGGCCATTCTATACAACCAGAATGACAGCCTGTTTTCGTTTCTAAGCATGCCTATTTTCCGGTAAGCCTGGATAAAAACCTCCTGAGCCACATCATACGCATCATCCGGATTATGCAAGACCTGAAAGCAGGTGTTTATCACCAGATCCTGATATTTGTCAATCAGGTCCTTCATGGCCTCCTGATCGCCGGCCAGCAGTTTCCGAATGATTTCTTTGTCTGACAATAGACGCCCTTATAGGTATTCTTTTACTTTTTCAAGCAGTTGTTTGAAAGATACCGGTTTTGTTATATAATCGTTGCAACCAGCTTCTAGGGCTTTTTCCCGATCTCCTTCCATGTCCTGTGCGGTAAGCGCAATGATAGGTATGGAGGCATCACTTTTCCTTATGAT
>CAZFOI010000270.1:0-3234 GCA_964520605.1 uncultured Bacteroidales bacterium | reverse complement strand
CCCCTGATTGTCGAAAAGCGCGATTCTGTCGGCATCACCGTCCACAGCCAACCCACAGTCGATGTTCTCTGACAGTCTGATTACTTCAGAAAACTCCCGCAGGTTTTTAAGTAGCGGTTCGGGTGGGATGCCGTCAAAAAGAGGTTGTCTTTCACAATGCAGCAGGGTAATATCCGGGAAAAGCCTGCGCATGGCATTTTGTCCTGAACCGTACATGGCATCAAAAGCAAACTGAAAATGACTGTTTCTTATGGAATCCAGGTCAAACGCTTTTTCCAGATAGTTACAATACATTGTTTCAAGATCAGTTTTCTCAATTTTTCCCTCTTTGATCAGGTCTTCAATTGATATGGAAGCCCAATCAATGCTGCATGTTTCCGGAATCAGGGCTTCGACCTTGTGAATGTCATCTTCAAGAAGCGGTCCGCCATATGAACCTTTAAGCTTATATCCATTATACAGGGGAGGATTGTGGCTTGCGGTAATGACCACTCCAAGCCCGGCAGCATACTTTTGAACGGCAAGAGACACCATGGGTGTTGAAACAAAACCATCGGCCATATATACCTTAACACCCATAAGAGCCAGGACTTTTGCGGCAGTATCAGTAAAGAGCTCGCCGGCAAAACGGCAGTCATGACCGATAACCACAGAAGGATTGCCCCCCGATTCATGCAGGAAGCTTGCTGTTGCCTGGGCAACTCTTGCCACGTTGGCGGTAGTAAAATCATGGGCAATAATTGCCCTCCATCCATCAGTCCCGAATTTAATTATAGCCATTTATAAAATATGTTTTAGAAGATTATATTAATTGCTTCTTCTCTGATCCAAGGCCCGTTGATACCTCCTGGCGTTCTGCAGGTGATCAGAATATGTAGCGGCAAAAGCATGATATCCGCTGAAATCTTCTTTTGCACAGAAAAAAAGATAGTTGTGCTTTTCAAAGTCCAGAACCCTGTCTATTACCCCGGGTTCAGGCAGGCTGATCGGCCCAGGAGGAAGGCCTCTGTATTTATAGGTATTGTAAGGCGAGTCTATGGCAAGGTGACGGTGAAGTAGCCTGGTGATGGAGAAATCTCCGATTGCATAAATAACAGTCGGATCTGCCTGTAGTGGCATTCCAATTCTAAGCCTGTTAATGTACACCCCTGCGATGCGCGACATTTCATCCTTTTTTGAAGTTTCTCTTTGCACGATAGATGCAAGAATGCCGGCCTGAATGGGTGTAAGACCTGCCCTGCCGGCTTTTTCCAGACGTTCATTGGTCCAGAAACGGGTGTATTCCCGATGCATTCTTTCAATTAATTGATCTGCAGAGGTATTCCAAAAAAACTCATAGGTATTGGGAATAAATAACAGGGCCGAATTCTCTGGTTGAAGCCCTAGTTTATTCATTTTTTCCCTATTGTTGAGGGTTTGCATTATAGAAATTGAATCGGCCTCAATAAAACGGGACAATACGCCTGCCAGTTGTTCGCGTGTCCTGATATTATTAAAGGTTATTTTTACAGGATCCTGACGGCCTGATCGCAGAAGATTAATTATGGCATTGTTTCCCATGCCTGCATCCAGAAGGTATCGCCCGGGTAATACCCTTTGGT
The DNA here is from genome assembly GCA_964520605.1 of uncultured Bacteroidales bacterium. Classification (GTDB taxonomy): domain Bacteria; phylum Bacteroidota; class Bacteroidia; order Bacteroidales; family UBA7960; genus CAZFOI01. Next base: position 1,633 of record CAZFOI010000270.1, on the reverse strand, counting down.
CATACTTTTTCCTTTTGGCAAGCCAATCGAAACTGCGGGAATTTTTAAGGATGCCTTCTTCTTCGAGAACCTGCAAAACGGCCTGATAGTCAGAGCCGGTAGAAATGTGTATGTGCCTGTGTCCCTTGAAATCCGTGTTGGATGCGAGAACCACTTTGTAAAACACCATTAGTGCTGCAGCAGAGAATATCAATGCAACAATCAGTAAATACGCCAGTATCCTGACTTTTCTTTTTCCTGAATTGTGTGTTTTCTTTTTGCTTTGTTTTTTCCCGGTTTTTGTCATTCTAATATTTTCTGTAACAAGACCACATCTTTCCATTGCCTGTTAACCATTCTCCAGGCCTTCAGTTCACCCGCCTTTACAAATCCGGCCTCTGTAAAAAGCCGGAGGCTGGCCTTGTTGTCAGCATCAATACTACAAAACACCTGATGAAGTCCCAGAATGGCATCAGAATATGTCAGCAGCATGTTCAGAGCGTTCGCGGCCAGGCCTTTATTCCGATAAGATTCAGTAATCAGAATACCGATAGCTGCCCTGCGGTTTTGGACGTCCAAATCAAACAAATCAGCCATTCCACAAACATCTCCTGAAGAATCACAAATGATCAGTCTGAGTTGTTTGTCCTCAAAGAAATCATTCTTCGAGCCAATAATGTACTGTTCAATTTGAAATCTTGACAAGGGTACGGACTGGTTTCCATATGCCCAGTTTGCCGTATTGTTCTCCAACTGGTAGATAAAATCCAGATCATTTATCTCTACCGGTCGAAGCCGGATATGGTCATTTTTTAGTAAATTCATAATCAGGTATTTACATCGCCATCTGGGATGCTCCCTTTGTAAATCCATTTTGCCGGGCCACTTAGCCATATATTGCTGAAAAGGGCATCGCCTTTCTGAGGCGGAGTAAAACTGACTCTGAGGCTTCCCCCGGGCGTTTCCACGCTGAAACAATTTTCATGACTGCCACCATAGCGAACCCATGTAGCAATTGCCGAAGCCGTTACACCCGTTCCGCAGGATAGCGTCTCATTTTCCACTCCCCTTTCGTAGGTTCTGACAAAAATGCTGTCATTTCCCTTTACTGCTACAAAATTAACATTGACTCCGCCAGGACCAAAATCAGGGTGGTGTCTCAATGCCCTTCCTTTGCCAAGAATGTCCTGGGATTCGGTCAGGGAGTTGTCAAAAACCACCAAATGCGGGGAACCGGTATTCAATAACATCATATCATTACGCTGCATGGGCACAGATGTGTTGTTAAGCTGGACAGTAACCATGAATTGATTGTCATCAGCTTCTGTAACTTGGGCATGATGAAGTCCGTCGGAGGCCATAAACCCCATGCTCGCAGGGGCAAGCTTCAACATGTACGCCAGGGCAGCAACACATCGTCCCCCATTTCCGCACATGGTGCCAGGTCTTCCATCAGCATTATAATACAGCATGGAAAAATGGGCTTCCTTGGAGGATCGTAGAAGAATCAGGCCGTCTGCTCCGATACCATATCGCCTGTGGCAAAGGCCGGAAATCTTCTCAACAGACAGATCTCCACCTGAGGGAAACACCGAATCAGGATCTGGAATAATTATGAAATCATTGCCGGTGCCGTGAAATTTATAAAATTCTG
>CAZFOI010000269.1:0-3238 GCA_964520605.1 uncultured Bacteroidales bacterium | reverse complement strand
AAATCCTGAAATGATATCCAATGCAAGTCGCTCGGCTTCTGAAGCCTCCAGGTTTATTTTCCACTTTCCTGCAACAATTTTTTTTCGCATAATGGGCGTTATTAATGATGAACAAATAATTTACAAACGTACCCGTGGATCCAACATGGCATATACTATGTCAACCACAATATTTACCAAAATCAGCATGAGGGAAATAAGCAGTACGGCCCCCATCAGCACCGGGAAATCATAGTGTTCAAGAGCATCCACGATTACCACTCCCAGGCCCTTCCAATCAAATACAAACTCAACAAAGACAGCTCCGGCAAGTAAGGAGGCAAACCACCCCGAAACGGCCGTTACAACAGGGTTCAGAGCGTTTTTCAGTGCATGCCGAAACATCACATAAACCCTGGGCAGACCTTTTGAACGGGCTGTCCTTATATAATCCCGGGTCATCTCCTGCTGCAAAGAACTGCGGGTAAGCTCGCTCACGATTGCCAGGGGTCGTATGCCCAGTGTCAGCGCAGGCAAAACCATGTTTTTCCATTCAAGGTATTCACCCCTGCCAAAATCATCAACGGCCACAAGGCTTCCTGTCATGTTCAAACCGGTTAAATCTCCCAAAAGGAAGGCGAAGACCCATGCAATAATGATGGCTGCAAAAAATGAAGGCAGGGACATTCCCAGAGCGGAAAAAACCAGGGCACCCCTGCTTAGCCAGGGATTGCCTTTCAGGGCAAGCAGGAATCCCACCCCAACGCCAAGCATTACCGCAAACAAAATGGAGACTAAGGCCAGCAAAAGGGTATTGGGAAGGGCTTCTGCAAGAATGCCCGTTACGCTTCGGTTGGTTTGATAAGACCTCCTGAGCCAGGGCGCTTTGAGGAGTAAACGGGTATTACCAATGTCTAAAGCAAAAAGGCTGTTGTATTGATGTCTTTCTGCAGAGAACAGCCCATCACCTGCTCGTTTGTGAATGGATACAGGAGAAAGGTCGTTTAGCCATGCGGCATATTGTACAGCCAGGGGATGATCCAGACCCAGCTCTTTTCTGATCGACTCAACCGAAGCAATATCCGCTCTTTGTCCAAGCATCATGCGGGCGGGATCGCCTGGTAGTATGGTGAAAAGGACAAAAACCAGGGTCACCACACCAAGCAATACCCAGCCACCATACCATAAGCGTCTGGCAATAAATCGTATCACTTTCTGATCTGTATTATCTAGGCAGCTGCCTCCTGTTCCTGTAATTTAATCAGGGCAAAGACCGCATAGTTTACAATGTCGTGAAAATTGGCATCAATCCCTTCTGAAACAAAGGTCTTTCCCTGATTATCCTCAATTTGCTTAATGCGCAGGATTTTCATCAGAATGATGTCGGCCAGAGAGGACACCCTCATCTCACGCCAGGCTTCAGAATAATCATGGTTCTTGTCGTGCATGAGCATTCTGGCATTTTCGAAATTCATATCATACAACTCTATGGCTTTCTCCGGGCCGATGTCGGGATGGCTGGCCACCCCCCTTTCGAGTTGTATCAGTCCCATAATGGCATAATTCACGATGCCGATGAATTCAGGACCAATTCCTTCAAGTATTTTTTGTGTACCTTTGCTTTGAAGCGAACGGATCCGCTGTGCCTTTATGTATATCTGGTCTGTAAGGGATGGTGGTCTGAGAATTCGCCAGGCGCTGCCGTAGTCCTGCATTTTAACGGCAAAAACCTCCCGGCATTGCTTCATAACATGAAGGTATTGCTGGTCTGTTTTGTTCATAAATAGGGATTGAAAAACATGGCGAAAGATACGTTTTTTTGCCCAAAAAAAACCCTCAACTTCCGTGGCAATATAAAAGAGTTATCCACACCATGGGTGATGGGTATCCTTAATGTGACTCCTGATTCCTTTCACGATGGAGGCAGATATGCCAATCCGGATCAGGCCATTCTCCGAATCGGACAAATGCTGGAAGAAGGGGCCGATTGTATCGATATTGGTGCGGCTTCAACAAAGCCCGGCAGCAAGCTGATAGATGCCGGTCTGGAGCAGGAGCGATTGATGCCGGTATTAATAAATGCCGTTAAGGCCTATCCGGAAACAATTTTCTCTATTGACACCTATCATGCATCCACTGCAGAAATGGCCGCAGATCAGGGTGCTTCAATGATTAATGACATATCCGGAGGGCAATTCGACCCTGATATGTTTCGGGTAATTGCACGATTGCGCATACCCTATTGTCTGATGCATATTCAGGGAACACCTGAAACCATGTAGGTGTATCCGGCGTATTCAGACCCAATAAGGGAAGTAATGCAATACTTTGCTGAGAGAATTGATCAATTGAGGCAAATGGGTGCCACCGACCTGATCATAGATCCCGGGTTTGGGTTTGGCAAAACAGTGGAGCACAATTATGAATTGCTTGCCGGATTGTCATTCTTTAAGATTCTGGGTTTGCCCATACTTGCCGGTGTTTCACGAAAGTCGATGATCAACAGGGTTTTGAACATCAAAGCCGATCAGGCACTGAATGGAACAACCGCAGTTCATGCGCTGGCACTTATGGAGGGTGCAGACATTCTCAGGGTTCATGACGTAAAGGAAGCCGTTGAAACCGTAAAAATATTTGCACAATTTGCATTCCATCTTCAGAATGGCGATGCCAAAATCCAAACAGCATGACAACCGATCTTGTTTTTGCCTTTATTCAGATCAGGGTGCTTGATATTGTAGACATTTTGCTGGTAGCCCTGCTTCTATACCAGTTATACGCTCTGATAAGGGGTACCGGGGCCATGAATATTTTCCTGGGCATACTTTCATTGTATCTGATATGGTGGCTGGTAAGGATCTTTGAAATGGAAATGCTTTCGGCCATATTGGGGCAGTTCATCAGTGTAGGGGTGCTGGCACTGATCATAGTGTTTCAGCCGGAAATCAGGCGATTTCTGCTGTTGCTTGGATCAAAAAGCATACTTAACAAAGGTTCCCGTAACATTTTTAAAAAATTCTGGGAAATGGAAAACATAAAGCTCGATATCCCGGAAATTGTTGGTGCCTGCACCAAAATGTCCGAATCCAAAACGGGAGCACTGATTGTTATTGCGCGGGAAACCCCGTTGGACATGTACTCTTCTACAGGCGAAAAAATCGACTCTATGGTATCAGATGCCTTGCTTCAAGCCATATTCTACAAAAACGCTCCTCTTCACGACGGTGCGGTGATCATCTCAAACAATCGGATTCACTCC
>CAZFOI010000268.1:0-3250 GCA_964520605.1 uncultured Bacteroidales bacterium | reverse complement strand
CCACTGAAAGGGGTCTGATTGGTGTCAAAGTCTATACGGGTTCGAAAATCAGAGTATTCATTGAAGAGGTTTACCGACACATGAGCGGCAATGGTACCAATGGTTATCAGCACGGCATGCCAAACATTAAATGAAGCATCAGCATATTTTGCAGCATAGGTAAGACCAATGGCCACGAGAAAAACAGCCAAAAGCAGGAAGTTGGCTCTTGTCTGCGCCAACCATACCTGGGTTTTATTGATTTCTTTCATTGTTAAACTATGGTTTTTTTTAGTTGAAAATTCCTATTTGGCTTTATTTGCAGTAGTTTTGCTTACATAAATATATAAAAAATTCAGTATTTGGATAACCCGTTTCCACGTCAAATTGTTCAAACCGAGGACGGTTCTTCTTCGATTTTTGTTCCTGAACTTGGTGAGCATTATCATTCAATTCACGGCGCATTGCAGGAATCCCTGCATGTGTTTATCAGAGAAGGACTGCATCGACTGCCAGATCATTGGTCAGAGATCCGCATTCTGGAAGTTGGTTTTGGTACCGGACTGAATGCCCTGCTTGCACTGGCTCATCTTCCTGAGGGTGTAAAGCTGTATTATCATGCTCTGGAACCCTATCCGCTGGAAGTGCAGGAAGCTAAAGCCCTTTCATTCCCTTTCGGTGACGGGTTGCCAGACAGGGATACATTTTTAAGCCTGCATCATGCTGCCTGGGAAAAGGATGTTGAGATAGTACCAGGTTTTGTATTGCATAAATCCCGCGCTCCTTTGCATCAGGCCCATTTTTCTCATGGGGGTTATCACCTGGTATTTTATGATGCTTTCGGACCACAGGTCCAACCCTCCATGTGGACAGGGGATTTGCTGAAAAGAGTAAGCGATCATATGGTTCCCGGAGGCTTATTGCTCACATATTGTGCAAAAGGCAGCGTTAAGCGCGCCATGAGGCAATGTGGCCTTATTTTGCAGCACCCCCGGGGGGCATACGGCAAGCGGGAAATGACCAGAGCCCTAAAGCCGCAGGAATCAGAGGGAGGCCGCGTAATCCTGAGAGTATACGGTATTGCCATACACAACGATCGCCTGCTGGTTTGTGACGAATTCTGGTTCAATACCCTGATGACCAAATTTCCCGGTGGAGGGCTGGAATATGGGGAGGGAATCATTGACTGCCTGAAACGAGAATGCCGGGAGGAATTCGGACAGGAGATTCACTCCCTTTCCCACTTTTTTACCACTGAAACGTTTCAGGAGACACGATTCAGGCCGGGACATCAGTTAATCAGTATTTATTACCGCATGCAACTGGAAGATCCGGATGCCATAGACGCAAAGGCTATACCATTTGATTTTCCCCGGCTCAGGGAAGGAGCCATGGCATTCAGGTGGATTCATCTTGATGAACTGCATCCCGATATGTTTATTCTTCCATTGGATAAAAAGGTGGTTTGCATGCTGCTTGAGTCTGTGCAGCAATAGGCTAAGTGTTCCTTTTTAGTCTGAGGAGCATTTTTCGACAGAGCTCATTCAACTCAGGTGAAATATCCAGCAAATATACCGGGACCAGGAACAGTAGAGTCGTAACAAAGCTTCTAAGCATCAAACTGCCAAAAAGACTACCCGGGAAGGGAAACAGATGAAGTCCGACGGCAAGCATTGCGATGAGCAATCCTGCCGGGAGTTGCTTTCTTTCAAATGGATGTAAATGGTAATGGAAGCGTATGAACAGTATGCGAAGGAGATTAAATGTGGTAAGGGTTAGCATGCTGGCCAGAGCTGCCCCGTTGATGCCCAACCATGGGATGAACAGCAGATTGGTAATAACCGACAGCACCACCAGTCCAATGGTAAATAACAAATCGTAGCGATACTTGCCTGAGGTGAGCAAGATGGTGCCATTCAGACCGCAAACCATATCGAACAACTTCGCCAGGCCCAGCATCAGAAATACATAGCGACCCGCTGCGTACTCACCCGGAATAAGCATAAACAATGCATCTATATTTGCCCAAAGCATCAGAAAGAGCCATCCTCCAACTACCAGATTCGATGCCGTGGCCTTTTGATAAAGACGCCGCATCCCTTCCATGTCGCGGTTCTTCCAATAGGAGGCCACTATAGGGCCCGAAACCTTGACCATAGACCGGTATGGAATCATGACAACAGAAGTGACAAAGATCATGGTAGTGTAAACCCCTACCGCATGAAGGTTAATCATGCCGGCAACCATTATGGAATCAACGGTTGTGAAAATCAGACTGCTGATGTTATTCAGAAAAGAATAAAGCCCATATACGATAATTATTTTTCCAAGGCGTTTCATTAGTGGACTCATGGGAGAGGCAAAGCCCAGTTGGCCAATGCTGGCAGTATAGACCAGCAGGATCAATGCCGGCAGGCAGTTTGCAATCACGTAAATCAGTAAAAAGCCCTCGAAGGAAACCAGTTTCAGGGCATAGGCAGAAACGCTGAGGGTTATCAGTATCCGGAGTATAATTTCGTGCGTAATGGTCGGCACAAGGTTTTTCTGAAGACTTCTCAGATAGGCTTCAAAAAGATGGAAAAAAGTCCCAGCAAGCCCAAGGGGAATCAAATAAAGGGCATATTCTACCAGCATCGGACTGGACTCCTGATAATACCAGACAAAGGGTTTTCTAAAGACCAGCAGCAGGGCTGTTAGCAGTATAAAACCTGCCATTACCAATCCACTCAGGGCAGTGAGAAAGCCTCCATGTCCGCGCCCCTGATTGTTGAAAAAGGGGAAAAACCTCAGGGTGATGTTGTAGGATCCCAAGGCTGCAAACTGTGCATAAATCAAAGCAAGGGTTATCAGCAGATTTGCCAGACCCACCTGATCAGAAGTAAGGAAATTGGTGAACAGGAAAACTTTGTTCAGATAGCCTATGAGCGCACCTGCGTATGATAATATGGTAATGCGCAGGCTGTCTCTCTGAATGATCCCCATAAGTGGTCTTAAAAACACAAATGTAGTTGATTTTATTATACTTTTACAGTCACCCGCCCTGGTTATATCCCGCCAGACAATGACCATTGGGTAGGGTTTCTTCATCAGGAAATGAAAAAGAAAATCATTTTTGTCTACACCGCTTTGCCTGGTTTTGTCCGAAAAGACCTTGAGTTGCTTTCTGAGAAACATCGGGTGGTTGTCTGGAATGCTCCCTGGCACATCAAGGTCCTGCTGCCTTTTCTCCTTTTCGGGCAGTTTGTTTTTCTTTTATGGCATCTGCCAGGCG
>CAZFOI010000267.1:0-3251 GCA_964520605.1 uncultured Bacteroidales bacterium | reverse complement strand
GAATATGGCAGTACGTTTGCATACAGAGACAAGCAGGATCTGCTCGCCATGGCGGCCATGCAATTTGCCGTTGAGTGTGTCAGGCTTGAAGCAGCCTCAGGCAATTACCTGAATATTAAGAAAGAACTGGATCTGATCGATCAGACATTGGACGATAATCTACTGGATAAAAGCCAGAACGCTCTTTGAAAGATATTTTGACATAGCCCGCATTAATTCAATTGTACGTTTTTGAAACTCAACATTTCTAAAGACCGGGGACCGTCTTGGTTGCTTTAGAACAGGCCTCAATGCCTGCTTTGGCAGGCGTATCGGCTTATGCCGGTCAGTGGACGTTCGATGGCTTCCGGACACCCTAACGTGTAAAGCCGGGGTTTCCATTAACCTCTTTGAATTAATTGCGGGTTTTTTTTATCCATTCACTATTTATTAAGTTATTCATATGGTCATTTATATTATTGTCTCAATTGTTTCCGTGGGTTTGGGCGGATTGGTTGCCGGCACACTGATGCGCAAGTCCATTGTGCGCAAGAGCCAGCATATCCTGCGCGAAGCCGTGTCGGAATCAGAAGTGATGAAAAAGGAAAAGATGCTCCAGGCCAAAGAGCATTTTCTCCAACTCAAATCCGAGCATGAGAAAATTGTTTCGGAGAAAAACCAGGCTCTTGCCGCAGCAGAGAACCGCATCAAGCAAAAAGAAACTGCCATAAATCAGCGCAGTGAGGAAGTGCAGCGCAAGCTTAAGGAAGCCACCCAGGCTCAGGAGATACTGACAGTTCAGCAGGAAGCAATCGCTAAAAAGCAGGCGGAACTGGAGAAATCTTACAGACAGCAGCTTGAACAACTGGAGGCCATAAGTGGTATGTCTGCCCAGGAAGCAAAACAACAGCTTGTAGAAGCTTTGCGCAGCGAGGCACAGTCTGAGGCACAGTCATATGTGCGTGAGGTTATGGAGGAAGCAAAATTAACCGCCAATACCGAAGCCAAGAAATTGGTTGTTATGTCATTGCAACGTACAGCAACCGAAGTTGCGGCCGAAAACTGCGTTTCAGTATTCCCGATTGAAAGCGACGAAATCAAAGGAAGAATTATCGGAAGGGAAGGCCGGAACATCCGCGCCCTGGAAGCTGCTACCGGTGTGGAGATTATTGTTGATGACACTCCCGAGGCCATCATTCTGAGTGCTTTTGATCCGGTTCGCCGTGAAATTGCCCGCTTGTCTTTGCATAAGCTGGTAACCGACGGCAGGATACATCCGGCAAGAATCGAAGAGGTTGTGGCTAAGATCAAGAAACAAATTGATCAGGAAATTCTGGAGATTGGCAAGCGCACCACCATCGATCTTGGCATTCACAACATGCACCATGAGTTGATCCGCCTGGTTGGAAAAATGAAATACCGCTCCTCTTACGGGCAAAACCTTTTGCAGCATTCCAAGGAGGTGGCCAACCTTGCTGCCACCATGGCGGCCGAGCTCGGGCTTAATCCAAAGATTGCCAAAAGGGCAGCCCTGTTGCATGATATTGGGAAAGTGCCTGATAATGAACCGGAGTTGCCACACGCCATTTTGGGTATGAAGCTGGCTGAAAAGTACAAAGAAAAGCCTGAGGTTTGCAATGCCATCGGATCCCATCACGATGAGGTGGAAATGGAAAGCCTTATTTCACCTATTATTCAGGTGTGTGACGCCATTTCAGGGGCCCGTCCGGGTGCCAGGCGCGAGGTGGTTGAATCCTATATTAAAAGATTGAATGACCTTGAGGAACTCGCCCTGTCTTACCCTGGTGTGGTGAAAACATATGCCATTCAGGCCGGTAGGGAACTCAGGGTAATTGTGGGTTCAGATAAGATGACAGACAGGGAGGCAGAACAATTGTCTCATGATCTGAGCAAAAAGATCCAAAGTGAAATGACTTATCCGGGACAGATCAAGATTACGGTGATCAGAGAAACCCGTGCTGTGGCCTATGCAAAATAGCCTCACGGGCGAATCCTGGATGTCCGGCTTGGGCACCATATAGTCCCGCTTTTTTAGAATTTTTAACAAAGGATGCCTGTGGGCATCCTTTGTTTTTTAAACATTTGTATCAGCGATTTGTTAACTTTGGGTTAGACCTTAAGATTTTACTGCATGATTGTTAGAAAAATACTCTGCGGCCTGCTCATTTCAGTCTTACTATCTGCATACGCCCATGCAGGAGAATCTGAAAGAATTCCCATGATGGATTTCGATTCATTTGAAAGCTGGCTGCACAAAGACAATGATTCCATTTATGTGATCAACTTCTGGGCTACCTGGTGTGCTCCCTGTGTAAGGGAAATACCTGCATTTGAAAAACTGCATGAGACTTACGCCGGGCAGAAAGTAAGCGTAATAATGGTTAGCCTTGATTTTCCTAACCAGTTGCAAAACCGGGTTATTCCTTTTGTCGAGAGAATGAATATGAAAACCCGGGTCATTCTTTTGGATGATCCCTATTCCAATCGCTGGATTCCCAAAGTAAGCGAGTCATGGACCGGGTCCATCCCTGCAACCGTAATTTATTCAAGAAATCATCGCTCCTTTCACGAGAGGGAGTTTAAATATGAGCAATTGGAGGAACTTATTCTTCCGTTGCTGTAAACCGGATAATTCCCAATAATTATAAACCAAATTTTTACACCAATGAGAAAACTGCTGACATTAACTTCCGCTTTGGTTCTGGTGGCATTCTTTGCCGTTGGCCAGGGTTACAAGGTTGGTGACACCGCTACCGATTTCCGTCTGCTCAATGTAGATGGCAAATATGTTTCCATGTCCGATTTCCCCGAAGCAAAGGGGTTTATTGTGATATTCTCCTGTAATCACTGCCCATACGTTGTGGCTTATGAAGACCGCATGATTGAGCTTCATAACAAATATGCTCCCAAAGGCTTTCCGATTGTCGCTGTTAACCCCAACGACTCAATTGCCCAGCCCCAGGATTCATATTCAAACATGATTGTTCGTGCGAGGGAAAAGAATTTTCCTTTCGTTTATCTGCTTGATGCAGACCAGTCTATTTATCCGCAATACGGAGCCACACGCACACCGCATGTATACCTTCTTGAAAGGGTGGGCGGTGAACTGAAGGTTGCCTATATCGGGGCCATTGACGACAACTATCGTGATGCCAGCCAGGTAAAGGAAAAGTATCTTGCCAACGCAATTGATGCGCTTCTTTCAGGTCAAAGACCAGATCCTGATTTTACCAGGGCAATCGGATGTACCA
>CAZFOI010000266.1:2709-3259 GCA_964520605.1 uncultured Bacteroidales bacterium | reverse complement strand
TTCATTTTGACTGAGATTGTTATTCATATTTAAGACAGTCTGCCGGATTCTGCAAGGCAGCCCGGGTAGAGTAATACAACACGGTTGCCACTGCAATGGAAAGCACCAGAAACAATGCAAGCAAAAACTGTGTTATGCTGATTTGTATCCTGTAGGGATAATTGTTAAGCCATCTTTGCATAAAGAACCATGCCAGGGGTATGGCTATCAATGCAGCGGTTAATACAAGAGAAACAAAGCCTTGCATTAGCATGAGGTTAATTCTGCTAACGGATCCACCCAAAACCTTGCGGATGCTGATTTCTTTTTTTCTTTGGTTGGTCATAAATGAAGTTAATCCAAACAGTCCCATACAGGAAATAATAATGCAAAGCATGGAAAACCAGATAAACATTTGCATGGTATTTTTCTCCCTGAATGTCTGACGCGAAAGGATTTCGTCAATTAGCCTGGCATTAAAAAGTTTTCCGGGAAAATAATTTTGGAACTCCTCTTCCAACTGCAAAAGTGCCTGTTGTGGGTCATGGTGTTAAAACCGGACCACCAGGGT
>CAZFOI010000266.1:0-2699 GCA_964520605.1 uncultured Bacteroidales bacterium | reverse complement strand
TGCATAGTCTGGGGTTGAAACAGGTATATGGCCGGCTCTATGGGTTCATGCAATGTGTAATAATGGTAGTCTTTCACAACTCCGATTATCGTGAAGTGTCCATATTCCGGGTGATAGGTGTTTTGTACCCTTTGCCCGAGAGGTTCTTCCCATCCAAGTGCCCTCCAGGCAGCCTCATTAATTATGGCCGCCTGCGTAATGTCTGTGCCGGCTTCTCTGCTGAAATTTCGACCACGAATCACTTCAATATTCATGGTGGGGAAAAAGTCCGGATCCACATACCCAAAGCGCATCATCAGTCTGGTATGCAGAGAATCGTCTATCTCAACGGTGCTTTGTTTTCCAGCCACACCATTATACTGGCTGGCAATTCCGGCGTGTGAAAATTGCGGCTTTCCCAAAAGCGCGTTCCTGAAATCAAGTATTTGATCGTAACGGATGCCCTGGCCCATGCCAATCATGGCAGTGTTCATTCGCTGATAGACTCGATCTTTGTGCTGCATGTATTGCAATTGTTGCATCACAACAATGGTTGCCACTATCATGGCCGTAGATACCGCAAACTGTAAAATAACCAATACTTTCCTTAACACGGCAGCACGTGGCCTCCCTGATGCAGAACCGGGCTTTAAGGCTTCAGCCGGCTTGAATCCTGAAAGTACCATGCCCGGGTATATGCCAGAGAAAAAACCCACAAACAGCCATATTAAAGGCAGACCCATCCAAAACAAGGAATTGTTAAACAATTGAATTTTTAATTCTGTACCAAGAAGGGAGTTAAATTCTGGTATGAGCAACTCCAGGGCAAGCAGTGAAAACAGTATGGCCACGGCAGTAAGAAGCAATGATTCTCCAATCATTTGCAATCCAAGCCTTAATCTGGTTGCTCCAAGTACCTTTCTGATGCCCACCTCCTTTGATCGCCTGGCTGAATGCGCGGTAGAAAGGTTGATGTAATTGATACATGCAATGGTCAGAATCAACAGTGCAATTACAATAAAAATATATACGGTGGTTATGCTGCCCCTGTTGTGAATTATTTGAAATTTAAGATGGTTGGATCTTAGATAGATATCCCTTGCATTTTGAAGATAAAATGTAATTGGCAGAAACCTTCCTTCAGGTTCGTTGTCGATAAGCTCCTGGTAATGGCCATTTATCAGGTTCTCAACATTTTCCTTGCTTGCACCCTCCTTTAACGAGATATATGTTACCAGGCTGTTGTTTCCAAAATGCAACATATAAGGATAGTCATTTTCTACTGTGCTTAAGGACAACAAAACATCAAATAATATATGAGACCTAATGTTGTCATTACTATACACACCAGTTATGGTATATGGAATGTTGTTGTGCCGGAACGTCATTCCAATCGCATCCCTGGTCTTAAAAATACGCTCTGCAGCTGCCATGCTGATCATTGCCGTATTGGGCATCCCAAGCAAGCCGGTTGGTGAAATTCCTCCATTTGTTTCTAATCCGAAGAGGGATACAATTTTTCCCTCAGCAAAGAATACCCTCTCCTGAAACGACTGATCATCTATCTGAAGGGTAGATGCGGCTCCCATAATCCTGAACGCTTCTTTTACCTCCGGGATGTTTTCATTCAGATATGGAGCCCAGCCACCACTGGTAATGGCCACATGTTGATTGTCAAGCCCAGATGGCTCCTGGATGCCTGTTAAACGATACAGGTGGTTGTACTCAGGAATGTGCTTATCAAAGGAAAGTTCGTATTGCAGGTAAAGCGCGATTAATAAGAATGCAGCAATACCGGCGGTAAGGCCAAGCACATTGATAATGGTAAATGAAATGTGCCTGGACAGGTAACGGAAAGCTGTTTTAAACAGGTTGGTTATCATGGCAGCCTGGTTTGCTTACAATTATGCATTCCAATACTATGCCATGGGTCTTAAATAACTGTTATTTAGGTTGATGCCGTTTGGGTGCAGATTATAATGAACAAGCCGGGTGTTCATATATGACCAGAAATGTACGTATTCGAACAGGCTTTGTACATGGTTCATAGGGGATGGCAAATAAAACCAAGCAATTCCAGGGTTACGTCTTTGCAACAGGCTTTTGTGCAAGCCTGATGATTGCCCGCCGAATTCCGGGAGAAAGCGGATCGATGTAATGATCTTGCGTCAGGAATTGCACTTCTTGATACAATTCAGGGTATTTGGCTGCCAGTTTTAGAATAATTTTAAAGGCGGTATATCTCACTGATGGCCTTTTCCCAATTTTTTCCCAAATGGATACACAACAATCGAACAAAGGGCCTTCAAGGGTTTCCGGAATCTCAATTTGCTCCAGAATTTTGAGTAATTCTCTGGAGTGACCCTCTGGCTTTCCGGGAAGACTTTTGATAATCAAAGGTATGTGTGGTTGAAACCGCGGATCGTTTGTAGTCATGCAACTCCACAACAACCAGGCTGCCCGCCATGCATAGGGTTGTCTGTCTGATAATGCAAGGCTGATTGCCGGTTCGAATGCCCCGGGATGGCATTGCATAAAATCAATCATGCCTTCTTTGTAGCACTCCATCAGGACGCGCTCCAGCATTTTGAGCATTTTTTCGCTGGTATTTTCGTGCATCGATTTCATGCCGGTGCCATATTCATTATGCCAAAGCAAATTCTATTGCTTTGTTTGCATGGATTTCAACGGAATTCAAAAGCCGTATGCTTGTGTCTTCC
>CAZFOI010000265.1:0-3261 GCA_964520605.1 uncultured Bacteroidales bacterium | reverse complement strand
AATAAACATGGCAGCAACTGTAATTGTAGCCGAATTGCTAAATCCCGATACTCCCTGTGCAGGCGAAATGATGCCGGTAACCACCAGTGCAACCATGGCAATAATGGCCACCACGTCTACCGGAAAACGTTCCGTTGCAAACATGATAACCGCACCCAGAAGGATAACCAGAACAATTCCGATCTCCAATGTCATATTGCCTGTGGTCTATAAATACAGACCTAAAAATACATGATTTCCTGAAACCGGCAATAAGTATGAAGCAGAAACTAACGGAACTCCAACTGAAACTGATGAAGGAAAAAACTTTGTCCAACCTTCTTAATCTGGAAGTATGCCCGGTATGAAGTCCCATCCCGGGTTCTCAATATGCCAATGACATAAAGGGAGCCATCACGGGCAACATCCTGTCGGTTAATGGTAAAAGCCGTTGGCTGGTTTTTAGAGAAAAAATCCCTTAATATAAATTCTGCCTGAGACCTGCTAAAGGTCCCCTCGCTGCCGGGAATATATATTTCAACCAGGGGGCCAAAATGGCGGGCCATGGCCCTGGCATTTCCCTGTTGTATGGCCCTGTTGACCTCCCGGGCCATATCCTGGGTGTTTTGGGTCTGGGCATGGGCAAAGGGAGATACCAGCAGGAGAAACAGCATTAAATAGGTCATACCAGACAAATATCAGCATATTAATACAAAAATCAAACCAAAGTTTTTTCTGCCGATTCGATTCCATTATTTTTGAAGCATCAAACCAATACATACATGACCATAAAACTGATTTGCCTTGGTAAAACCAACGAGAACTGGCTCCGACAAGGCATAGAAACCTATATCGGAAGGCTGGGTCATTATATACGATTTGAATACCAGGAATTGGTTCTGCCCGGGAAGTGGGCCTCTCTTCCGGCTGAACAGCTAAAGCAAAAAGAATGGGAAGCCGTGGAAAGTCAGCTCACCGGCAGCGACCACCTCATTCTGCTTGATGAAAAAGGAAAACAAATGCGTTCTGTGGAATTTGCTTCTTTTCTCTCCAGGCAGATGATTCAATCTTCACGAAGAATGGTATTTGTTATTGGTGGTGCCTGGGGCTTCAGTAAAGAGGCCTATGCAAGATCTTCCATGCAGATGTCTTTGTCTGCAATGACTTTTTCACATCAAATGGCAAGACTGTTTTTCACGGAACAATTGTACCGGGCCATGACCATCATTCGCAATGAATGCTACCACAACGAATAAAATAAGAATCCGGAAAAAAACCCGGATCAAAAAGGCCTCTGGTTTATGAGTCCAATTCCCTGGCAAGGGCTATGGATGCAATGGTTCCATCACCTACAGCTGTGGTAATCTGCCTTATTTTCTTGCTTATTACATCACCTGCAGCATAAACCCCCGGTATGTTGGTGCGCATATCCTCGTCAACGCGGATATATCCCCAATTGTCAGTATCCAGCTTGTCAGAAATCAGGTCGAGGTTGGGTTTCATCCCAACAAATACAAATACGCCGTCAGAAACCAGGTCTTTTGTATTTCCGCTTGTCAGATCCTCAACCTTTACCAGCATCTTATCCCCCTGGCGGTAAAACCCCCTTGGCTCGTGTTCGTAAAGAATGCTGATCTTTGGATCTGCAAAGGCCCTTTCCTGTGCCGATTTGTTGGCAGTAAGGTGGGGCAATTGCTGTACCATGGTTATTTTTGAAGCAAACTTCGAAATGAATTCCGATTCTTCTACTGCTGTATTTCCTCCGCCAATGATTACCACTTCCTTATCATGAAAATACTTTGCGTCGCAGGTAGCACAATAGGATATTCCCTTTCCGTAGTACTCCCTCTCCCCTTCCACGTTAAGATAGCGTGGCGAAGCCCCTGTTGCAATAAGTATCTTTTTGGCCTGAATGGTTTCAAACCCGTCAATGATGATCTCTTTCTTTAGCAGGTCTACTGAGTTAACTTCCACGGCTACCTTGAAAGCAGCTCCGGCTTCTTTTGCCTGCTCAGGCATATAATGTGCTAGCATATAACCGGGCTGGGGTTTAACAAAGCCGGGGTAATTACTCACCTGGTGGGTGGTAGATACCTGCCCCCCGGGGAGCATGGGATCAATAATCAGGGTGCTTACCTTTGCCTGGGCAAGATAAATGGCTGCCGCCATTCCGGCCGGTCCACCACCCAAAATGGCAACATCGGTTTGGGTTACAACCGGTTTGATACGGGAATGAATCTCTTTAACCCTTTCTTTGGGCAACATGGCATCCAGATTGCGAATGATGTCTGATCTTCGTATTCCTCCCTTTAATACATCTCCGGTTTGCACCCCGTTTTCAAAAAATATGATGGTGGGAGAAGACATCACTCCAAGGCTTGCGGCCAGCTCCCTGTTTTCCTGGCGGAACATCTTAACAAAATACACATCTTCCCCATACATTCCTGACAGGGATTCGAATTTGGGCGCAAGCGCCTCGCAAGGGGGGCATTCTGTTGAATAAAAATCAAGCACCACCCTTGGATGGGTTTTTAAGATTTCCGGAAAGGCATCCTGCTTCGTTTCAATCATGACAAGAAAACTGTTTAATATGTTTTATATATTTATATGTTGATGTTTGATTATATCAAAGGACATACCAAAGCAAATGTAATGACATTTTGTCTGCATTTTTGATTAGGTGTAATGTGCAGCCAGTATATTTTATACACCCGTTTAAACTATTTTAAAAAATCTTTGTTATCTTTAATTAAATAAGCTCAGCCAATCTTTTATGAATCTATTCATTTTTATATGATTAAAAAAGTGCTGGTGGCCAATCGCGGGGAAATCGCCGTAAGGATTATCCGATCATGCCGTGAGATGGGCATCCAAACAGTGGCGGTTTACTCCGATGCCGACCGAAAAGCCATGCATGTTCTATATGCAGACGAAGCTTACCACATTGGCCCCTCTCCATCCGTTGATTCCTATCTGAACATTGAGAATATCCTGAATGCAGCCCGAATCAGCGGGGCCGATGCCATACACCCGGGATATGGATTCCTTTCAGAAAACGCTCATTTTTCTGAAAGATGCACTAATGCCGGCATTACTTTTATCGGGCCATCTGCATATGCCATCTCGAAAATGGGCGACAAGATTACCGCACGTAAGACCATGATTGAGGCTGGCGTACCGGTTGTTCCCGGAACAACCGAGAAAGTGGAATCAGAAGAAGAAGCCATCAGAATCATCAAAGACATTGGCCTCCCGGTTATGATTAAGGCATCTGCCGGAGGT
>CAZFOI010000264.1:0-3263 GCA_964520605.1 uncultured Bacteroidales bacterium | reverse complement strand
CAACAACTGTTGCTTTTTCCCATACATTTTGAATTTGATCTTCTGTAAATGCCATAAACTATAAATTAGACTAATACTTTTTTAAAAATAAAAATGAGTGGTCGTTTATTCAACCACTCATAAATGCTACTTTTTCTTTCCGCCTTTTTCTCTCTGAGATAAAGCGCTACCAGCAACTGATTTACTTGCTGAACTTGTCCTTCCATCTCGAAGCACTTTCGAAGCAGTAGAAGCTACCTTGGGACTTGTTACTTTCTTTGCCATAGAGTCAAGATTTTACGTTGTTTCAATTAATGCAGTCAAAACAATTCCTGCTAGTAGCTTTTCTTTTTTAAAAGTATTACATTTGCAGACGCATTTCAAATTCAATTCCTCTTAAGGGTTGAAAACTACTTTCAACATTCCCTCTGTTATGTCATTAACAATCATTATACCAAGAGGGGATGTTGTCTTTTTGTCATAGTATTTTTTATCTCTATATTTATAATCAATAAATCATGGCAGCTTGTATGTCAAATTGGCGTTTTTTTAATAACCGCTAACATGAATTTACACGCTACCTATATCGTTGTGGTTTTGATCTGAAATTGGAACAAGAGATACCTTATGGGTGTACATGCACTATCTAAGAAGAAGAATCCTAGCCCACACACACAAAGAGTAGCACTACTCTCTAAACCATTTTGAATTATTCCCGATTAAGGAATATTAAAAAGTATTACCTATTTAAGGAATGATATTGTATAAATGTAAATTTTAGAATGCACCGATTTGCTCGCATTTGAGCGGATACAATAATCAAACGCCCGGAAAAAATTCCCCGGGCGTTTGCAACATCAATCTCCCTCAAAAAATATCTATGACCTAGAATCCATGACCTAGAATCCATGAACCAGAATCTACGAACTAAAATCTATTAACTATAATCCATGAACTAAAATCTACGAACTATCATCTAATACCCAAACAACTCATCCGCCGTTAGCTTGGTAACCGGCCCGAATCGGGCTTCCACTTCCTTGAAATCAATCAGGTTTTCATTGCCCAGTATGATGTAGGTTTTGGGCCTGCCGGCAATATACTTCCGGTTAAATGATTCCAGGTCTGCAAGGGTAATATCCGGTGTTTGTTCAAAAATTCTGCGCCTTACGTCATCTGTTTCGCCCATGATGCGGTTTCTCTGGTAGTTCATAATGATTGATCCGGCACGGATACGTTCTGTTCTCAGGTTCGATATGGTTTGTTCCTGGGCAAGCCTGAAGGCGGGTTCAGAGAGGGGAATCTCATTGAACAGTTCATTAAAGGCCTCATAGGCTTCAACAACCTTATCGTTCTGGGTGGCAATGATGCTGGTAACCAGGTAATGCTCATCCGGGCGCGAAGGTTCATTGAATCGGGCACTGGCCATATATGCCAGTCCACGTTTTTCCCGAAGCTCCTGGAATACGATGGCATTCATGCCACCAGCAAAATAGCGGTTGTACATCACCACCATCGGCCTAAGGGCAGGGTCATAGCCTTCGCTTTTCATTACCGTTTGCAGGTAACTCTGGCTGGCATCAAAATGGGCAAAATATACCTTGTCCCTGTTTGTTTCCAATACAGGAAAACGAATTTCTTCCGGTGTGGGCTTTAGCTTATCAGGCGTTTTATGGTATTTCTGAATCAATGCCACCACTTCCTCCAGGTGATGGGGCCCTGAGTAGGTAATTACGTGTTGGTATTCATGCAAATCGTGTAAGGTGGCAATGAGCTGCTCCGGAGTAATGGCATCAAGCTGTTCGTTGCTAAGGTCGTAGGTAGAAGGATTGCGGGGACCGTATGTGGCATAATGCTCAAGTGCCGTAAGCAGGGATTGCTGGTTGGTACGGCTGGTTCTCCTGCCGGTTTTTATGTTCCGGATCTGCTGGTTAAGGGCAGCCACATTCACCTCAGGTTCCCAAATAATTTCCTGCAGCAACTCCATGGAGGGCACCAGGTTGTTTCTGATTCCCCTGAGGGTCATTCGGGTATTGTTGCCGGTAGATCGGAAACTGTACCCCCCTGCCATAATGAAAAATTTGTTGCTGATCTCTTCAACGGCCCTGTGTTTGGTGCCAACCACATTAAAGTAGCCACTGATATAAGACAGCATCAGGTTGTGGTTTTTGCCCATTTCCCATTCAAATGCCATGGAAAACGACGGATTGCCGGGTTCGTGCACATACAATAGTTCAATGCCATTGGGAAGGAATACCCTTACCAGGTCTTCCTTATAGTTCAGAAAGACAGGCTCAATTGGGGGTACTTCGGTTTGTTGGATCTTTACCAGCAGATCGGATTTCTCGTCCCGGTTAATGTGGATGGGCGTTATGGAAGGCTTCTCTACCTGCTCAACATCCATTTCCTCCACCTGCCTTTTGTATATCAGCACATAATTGTCGTCTCTCAAATGTTCGCGGGCAAAGGCCATAATATCCTCCTTGCTTACAGCCTCCAGGCGGCTCACAAAGTCTATGGTTCTTTCGTAGGGTACTCCCTGTAAGTAACTCATGGCCATATCCCTTGCCCTGGAATTGATGCTTTCCACCCTTCTTTCCTGGCCCAGTCTAACATGGTTTACAGAGGCTTCCATCATCCAGTCGGGCCAGTCTCCGCTTTTGAGTACTTCCACCTGTTCGAGCAGCAGGGCAGCCACATCATCCAGGGATTGTCCGTCCTTTGCCCTTCCAAACATATTCAGCACAGAGTAATCGGCCAGGCTCATGGTGGTGGCAGAGGTCCCTCTTGCCGCCTGCTGTTTGTTAATATTCTGGTCTACCAGTCCGGCCCTGCCATTACCCAGAATGTTACTGACCATCTCCAGATAGGGAATCTGATCCGAAGCAGCTCCTTCGAATCTCCAGCTGAGTTGCATATGCTCGGAAGTCATTCCTACTACCTCCATAGTCCTGGGCTTGCTTAGCGGGGGATCTTTTACAAAGCTGAACTCGGGAAGCGGACTGGGTTTCATATGACCAAAATGCTCATCTACCAGCCTTATGGCAACATCAGGATCGAAATCACCCGCCAATACCACTGCCATATTATTGGGAACGTAGTACTGCTCATAGAAACGCTTGATATTGGTAATAGAGGGATTTTTCAAGTGCTCCGGTTCTCCAAGGGTTGTCTGGAATGCATAGGGGTGGCTTGGATACAATGCCTGGTTTACGGCCATGAAGACCAGACGTTTGTCATTGGTTTGCGACATATTGAACTCCTCGTATACCGTTTCCAGCTCT
>CAZFOI010000263.1:0-3273 GCA_964520605.1 uncultured Bacteroidales bacterium | reverse complement strand
ATTAGTATTCTTTTATTGCAGAAAGGAAGCGAAGACGGGTATCTGGTTGATGCCGACCTGCTGGAAAATGAGCAGCTGATTACTTTTTATCCCGGATATGAGCAGCAGTTTTTCTATGACCTGCTGCTCGAGTCTGACATCACGGCTGAGGAGATCCGGTTTGGGATCGAATTCGGAATAACAGAACTTGACCAGGATCTTGTATCTGAATATCTTCTTGAAATGGCCGCGTATTATTCACTTGAACCGGAGGATTTTATCTTTCCGGATAACCAATAGTCAATCATCACACTCATGAATATGCTCAGATCCATCCCCATTATTGCCATTTTGCTGACTTCAGCCCTGTTTGCATATGCCCAGCCTTCACAACCCGGACAGGGAAGGACAGACGAACGCATGCAGGCACTGGAATCCAGACGGGTAGCCTTTATTACCGAGAGAATGGGCCTAACCCCCAGGGAAGCAAGGCTGTTCTGGCCCATCTACAACGAGTACAACCAAAAAGTTGAAGCCCTGAATAATTCTATGAGAAATATGCACAGGGAAATGCCGGATCCCGGCAAACTCACAGAAGAGCAGGCCGCCATATTTATTGAGAAGGATGTGGAAAGACTTGAGCAGACTGCAGCCTTAAGGCGTGAATACCACGAAAAGCTGAAGGAGGTGATTCCTGCCAGAAAAATTGCCCTTCTTTATGAGGCTGAGAAGGAATTTAACCGTGTCCTTTTCAGGGAAAGCCAGCAAAGGATGCACCGCAACCGGCCCTGATTCAGCGAATAAACTCTATTGACTCCAATCTGATCCATCCCAGGTTGCCATTTTCCAACCTTACTTCTGCCCATTCTCCAAGCTGATCGGTAACCCTTAATGTGGTTCCTTCATGAACCACAAAAAGATCCGGACTGCTTGCACCAGGAGCACTTTTGGCCGTTGCCCTTGGCTGCATAACCACAGCCCTTGGCTTAACTGATTCAAAAACAAATCGCTTTTGAGCCGCAAACAACATGCCGGCAGACACACTTCCTGCAATCAAAAAGAATACAAAGGCAATAATCTTAGACTGCCTTGTTTTTCCAAAGAAATACCAGACAATCAGCATCAGGGACACTACAATACCCAGAATGGCCATCACGGCCCATTGATCGGCACTGAAGCGCGCAATGATTTGCTGCAGCCATCGCTCATAAAAAATCACGGGCAGGGGCTCTATTCTGTCTATGGTTCTGGTACGGGCAATCTGTAAATTAAACAGGAGGTTTTCGTCTCCCGGTTTGCGCAACAAGCCCCTTTCATAATTAAGTATCGCCCGGGCCATTTTGTTTTCCCGAAAACAGGCATTGCCCAGATTGTAAAAGAGTTCAGGCGCTTCGTAGCCCATAGAAAGAATCTCTTCATACATTTCGATGGCATGGGCAAATTCGCCCTGATTGTACGCCTCGTTTGCCTTTTGAAATAACTCAGCGGGTGAGGAGGCAACAGCACTCAGGGATGCAACCATCAACATGGCTCCGGCCATGGCTGAGCGGCCGGGTCTGAGCCGGAATCCGGAGCGGAAAGCTTTTTCCATGGCAATAATCAATTCCAGGGTTTTGTCATAAAGTTCCTGCATTCTGGCTTGTTCGCTGCTTGGGGCAAAGCGGGCAAACTCGCATTCATTCAGGGCAGCAATAAAGGCCTCTGAGAGCTCATCCGAAACGCCTTTAGATCTTAATTGCCCGGAAACTTCTTCCTTGGTCAGTCTGGATACCGGAATGCTTAATTTATCGGCTATATATCCCCAAAGCGCATGAAACACTTCATCATAAAATGCGTATGCCTCTCCTGATCCAAGATAAACGGATGCCTTGCGCAAACGCTTCTTTGCTGTTTTCTCCGCTTTGCGGTTTTTCATAAGTGCTGCATCCGCCCTGAGCCTGATTTCCCTGCGAAGAATAACCATAACCAGCGCACACAAAACGATTGGTAGCAGGAGCCAGAAATAAAACATCCTGCTGCCATAAAACTGACTTCCTGCAGGGGCCAAAACAACAGGCCGTGTGTGAATGTGCCGAATATCCGTTTGCAGCAAAGCGGCAGTTTCAGGACTTGCCGGAACAGTTCCGGCTGCCTGGAGGCTGCCGTCGACCATAAGCTTGAAAGGCCCTGCCTGGCTTGTTTTATAAGATGCCGTACGGGGGTCGAACCAAGAAAACTGAAATGCTGGAATTTCAAATTCTCCACCGGTACGGGGAATCAATAAGTATTCATAGACAATTTGACCGGACACTCCCGAAGGGTCCCTGCGTATGGTTTCTGAAACATTGGGGTCAAAGGCCTCAAGGTTGTGGGGAAACTGAATGTCCGGTTTGCCAGCCATGCGCAGGTTTCCGCTGCCCTTTAAGGTAATCTTCAGGGTGGTGGCATCGTTTATGGCGATGTTTTCCGGTTGCAGGCCGGCTGTTAATTCAAACTGACCGGACAGTCCGTTAAATGAGGCAGGACGGTTCTGGGCCGGAAGTGCCTTAACCTGCAATCGGACCGGATTGGAACGCAGGGTTTGTTGAACGTTCTGGAATGAGTCAAATGGTGATCCACCAAAGAAATCATCAAAAATACTGCCCCTTCGCTGGGATCTTACCCTGACAAGGGCTTCTACTTCAAGGGGTTCAATAATCAATTCGCCGGAACGTTGCGGAAACAAAGCCACACGGCGGATTTCGGCAACATTGTAGGTTACACCGTCTATGGTTTCGGTACTGCTTCCCTGGGTTTGTCCCAGGGCAAGGTTCTCAGACCAGAATCCCTGGAATGCAGGCAATTTTTCGATGGAGTACCGGGAAACGGGAACCCTGGTGTATAATTTGTAAGTGATGATTACCTGCTCTGACTGAAAGGGCTGGAAGTTGCTGACATGTGCGCGAACAAACAAATCTTTTTCCCCTGCAGGCTGGGGTACAGCGTCCTGCTGACCCGGAGCCTGGGGTTGTGGCTGTGTCTGCCTTTGGGCCTGTCCCGAAATCCTGATGCTGAGAGCTTCTGATTGGTATTCCCTGCCATCGACTCTGATTCTTGCAGGAGAAATGGTAAAGCTGCCCTCGGCGGCTGCTTCAAGAATGTAGCTGAATGAAAGAGATACCGAGGTACTTACCTGTCCATTGATGATTTGGGTAGAAGAACTGCTCGACTGGCTGGGTCCCTGGATAACCCTCAAACCACCAAAATCAGGCGCGGTAAAATCTCCGCCCCTGGCATTCAGGGTATAGGTAACGCGGAACCTTTCCCCAACTGCAG
>CAZFOI010000262.1:0-3278 GCA_964520605.1 uncultured Bacteroidales bacterium | reverse complement strand
AGAAAGTCTTCAAGGCAAATTACCCGCCCATTTCAATATTCAGGCATTAACAGATTGTGTCGTTTGGCAAATAAGCCATGAATCGATTCTATCCTTATCCGGTTTGCCCTCCTGGCAAAATTTTTTAAAGAGCTTCATTTCTGAAGTTCAGGGGTACATAGAGCTTCTAATGATAGAAAATAAAACATGTACTGCCGAAGAAAGATATAATAAACTATTGGAGCGTCAACCGGACCTTACAGAAAAGATTCAACTGAAGCATCTATCCGGTTTTCTAGGCATTGCCCCCCAATCCCTTAGCAGAATCCGAAAAAAAACTCAGAAAAACAAGCTGAATTAACAAAGGTGAAGCAAGCTTGCCTGAGCAGTCATTACTTTTGCGCAAAAAAAGGCAACCATGAGAAGCATTCAATCCTATATTATTAATTTCCTTATTAGATTCAACCATTTGTTTAATGGAAAATTAAAAAAGGAGGCATTTGATGATACTACCTCTATCCCTGATTTCCGTGAGAGATGTGAAAAAAGTGCAGCCAGATATAGCAAATTACCAAAGGGAATCCGGATTGCAGAGAACAATCTGGATGGAATGAAAATGGAATATCTTATTCCGGAGGGTGCACCCGGGAAATGCCTTGTCCTATATATCCATGGAGGAGGTTATGTATCCGGATCATGCAAAGATCACCGGGGTTTTGTTGCCAAGCTTGCAAAGCAAACCGGATTCACCCATCTGTTGTTTGAATACCGACTGGCCCCCGAACACCCCTACCCTGCCGCAATTGAAGATTCTATAAAGGTTTACAGGCATTTGCTTGATAAGGGAATTGCTCCGGAGAACGTCCTGATTGCCGGAGAATCAGCCGGAGGCGGACTTACCCTGGCACTTTTATTGGCAATTAAGAATCTGGAACTACCCTATCCAACAGGGGCTGTAGCCATTTCTCCATGGACTGATCTAAGTTGTTCTGGCCCATCATATATTTCAAAAAACAGGGTGTCTCCCGCTCCAATCAATTCATGGACAGTATTTGCCAAACACTACACAGGAAAAGACTCCAATAAGAATCCTCTTATTTCGCCACTGTTTGGCGAGCTTTCCGGTCTGCCACCGATTTTCATTGTTTCGGGTACAGATGACGAGTTGTATGATGATGGAGAACAATTTTATTTGAAGGCAAAACAGGCCGGGGTAAATGCTAATTTCTTGTCAGGAAAAGGAATGCTGCATTGCTACCCATTGCTTGCCCCTTTGTTTCCTGAGGCCACCAGGGCTATGGAAGAAATCGCTGAATTTGTAAAAAAATGTCTATGTCAAAATCCATAATATGAAAAAAAATGGACCCAATCATTGCAAAGCTGAGAAAGGAACTGGCTGAAAACATCGACCCAAGAACCAAAGAAACCAGCCAGCGGTTTTTTAAAGAACAAATACATTCATATGGAGTAAAGGTTCCCATTGTGCATAAGTTAAGCCGGGAACTATTCAAGGAAATACAGCATCAACCAAAAACAACAATTTTCTCCTTTTGCGATACACTGTGGCAATCCTCAATTATTGAAGAATCCTTTGTGGCCTGCAACTGGTCTTATTTTATACGAAAATTATATGAGCCGGGGGATTTCGAAGTCTTCGAAAAATGGATTGCCACCTATGTAAATAACTGGGCATCCTGCGACACTTTGTGCAATCATACCGTAGGGAGTTTTTTGGAAATGTATCCGGAATATTTGTCTCGCTTCAGAGAATTCGCAAAATCAGATAACAGATGGGTGAAAAGGGCTGCTGCGGTTAGTTTGATTGTTCCTGTAAGGAAAGGCCTATTTCATAGTGAAGCCCTTGACATAGCAGATATTTTGCTTTCAGACCTGGATGACCTGGTGCAAAAGGGATATGGATGGATGTTAAAAGCAGTAAGCGATTCGAACCGTAAATTGGTGTTTGATTATGTGATGCGAAACAAAAACTCTATGCCGAGAACCTCGCTCAGATATGCCATAGAAAAAATGCCGCATGACATGAAGCAATTGGCCATGAAAAAATAAATTCCCATTTGGAATGTATATCTTAGCTGGCCTAATAAATAAAGCTTTTTACGCATGATATTGCATTACAAACAATCCGGAGTCCGTTTATTCAAACCATTGCTTTTTCTTATCATTCTTCTTTTTGTGTCTGGCACATCCGTGGCACAGCAGTCATGTCTGGACATCAGGCCAGTTAGGAACTGGAACCAAAGCATTTCCTTAACAGCAGGCCATCCCATTACCGTAGGTTACAATTTCCTGAATGGCCATTCAAATAACACTAACTACGATGGGATAGCAGGTTTTGGGATTGACTACAGTGCCATCAAAATCAATCAGTTCAGTTTTGGAATCATGGTTGATGCTGCTTTTCTCGAGATGAATCTTTCGGATGTATCCCTGGCGGTATTGTCCCCAAAGATCAAAGCAGAATATGCTTTTATTATTAACCGGATACAGCTGATACCCCAGGCGGGGATCGGATATTCAAACTGGAGATTCAGGCAGGCAGATATGTGGGTAGGCACTCCTCCGGATGAATATTTATTAAGGGGACACAGAGATAACTATCATGGCATTACCGGAAAACTGGCTGGAAAATTTCTTTTTTCAATGACCCAAAAAGCTGGCTTGTTTCTGGAATTTGCCTATGAATTTACCCGGCTTGGTAAAAACCCGGACCTTTTGGACATCCCCTACAATCGAAACCTTCAGATTATAAGTCCAAAAATTGGCGTAACCTGGAACTTTAATTAGGGCGCATACCATTATGCATTGGATACTGATTATCGAAGACGATCAAAGAATTGAACTTTCAAAGGTTTCGGGAGTGTGGTTTGTGGAATTCTGATCATGCCTGCAATTGTCTGAACACAATATAAATGAAGGATCTTACGTTAATGGGTTCTAATCATTAATTCTTTACGCCATGGCAGGATGGACCGTTCCCAAAATCAGTTGTTGTTCTATACTTAGCAGAATGGCATTAGGTGCCGCTTTTGGCCTTGCTATAAGCGCATTCTTTGTGTTTTCAGCCGATAATCCAAACCCCGAATGGGGTAGGTTCTGGATGATCAGGCCCTTGGTTGTTACTCCCCTGGCCGGTGCATTCGGGATGTTTGCTTTTTACCTGAAAGATTTTATTCAACCCGGAAGCAACACCACAAAAGCCCTTGTTTTTGTTATATCTCTCCTTGGGCTCATTGTAGCGCTCTGGATGGGAACTGTCCTGGGATTTGCCGGAACCATGT
>CAZFOI010000261.1:0-3279 GCA_964520605.1 uncultured Bacteroidales bacterium | reverse complement strand
GATTAACGGCTTTCGCATAACATCACAAGAGAGGCTGCCCTGGAAGATCAGGACAGCCTCTCTTATTTTACTTCGGGTATGACTCAGTAACTAAGCCGGTGCATAATAACCTCGGGGCGGCCCCACATCATAAAAATGGCCTGAGCCGGATCGGTATTCTGCAGATATGGCCCGCGCACGGGATCCTTTTCATCTGCCATGGGAGCGAACAATTCGGCGCCCCTTCCCTTGGCATAAAATGGCACCAGGGTATTGGTGTGGTTGCCGAAATTCCATTTTGCATTCGGAAGCTGTCCCTTTCCATTTCCGGAAACGGCGGCATATGGTTTTTCAGGATGTTCCGGTCCTGTAAGATAGCCGGTTTCGTGATCTGATGTAACAATGATCAGGGTTTCGTTCCAATTGCTGTTTGCCTCAACCCAGGCTATGGCAGCGGCCACGGAACGATTAAAATCTATTTGCTCTTCAATGGTACGTCCGGTATGATTGTCATGAGAAGCCCAGTCAATGGCACCGCCTTCTATCATTACAAAGAAACCTCCGGGATTACGTGAAAGTACATGCAGGGCTGCCAGGGTCATCTCCTCAAGGCTGGGAACGTTTTCATTGAATGGCTGGCTGAAGGGCATGACCTCATTGTCTCCTTTGGTCCTTCCCTGCTGCAGGGTGCTGGCTACCCTTGGAATGCCAAGGACCCTTGAGGGAACCTTCCCGGAGGCAAGGGAAAGAAACTCTTCCCTGTCCTGCACCAGCGTCCATGGATCGCGATTCCCATCCCCATTGGCATCCTGAACCCTGAGCGTAACTTCTCCGCTCACAAATTCCGTCCTTCCATCATTGGCAAGCAACTGCGTCCATATCTCCCTTCCGCCGATATATCGTCCGTTGTTTTCTGCCTGGCGGCCGTCATCATCATGGTCTGGATGTCCGGGGGCCATGATAAGGTCTATGCGCGAATGAAAAAGCATATAGTGGGCGAGTTCTTCATAATTGCGCCTATCCCGGTTATGCACCACAAAACTTGCCGGAGTCGCATGTGTAAGTGGAACGCTTGATACCACTCCTATGGATTTCCCAAGTGCCTTGGCAGCCTGGGAAATGTGAAGCAGGGTGTCTCCATAAATGCCAATACCAATGGTGTTGTAATAGGTTTTTACTCCGGTTGACAGGGATGTCCCACCGGCTCCACTGTCGGTATAGTCTTTGCTGGCATATTCAGGATCCTGCCAGGCAGCACGTGGATTGTACCCCGTTCCAAAAGTCATTTCCCCATCCCTGTAGCGTGTAACGGCCGGGAAGGTGGCAAGGGCAAATTGCACCCAGTCTTCCTGTTCATAAGGCTGGGCCTTTTCATGACCATATTCGAAATAATTGGCAAGAAGAACGTGGTTGTATCCCATGCCATCGCCAACAAAGAAAATGATATTTTTTGGTGGGTCTTTATAAACCAGGGATGAAGCAGCTGTATTGTCAGCTGCCTGGGTGCAGGCCGAAAACACAACAGCAACAAGGGCTGCCAGGGTTATCAGGGGGATGCGGTATTTCATTTTTTTAAAGAGATTTAAAGGATGAATATTCTTAAACAAAGATAATGAATTCAATATTAACAGAAAGTTATGAATCAGGAGGAAAGGAATCTTACAGCAGAGGCCTTAAAGGTGATCCAGACCTGAAGGCCGGGTATAAGGCCCAGCATGTCGCATGATTGCCTGCTGATGGATACCACATAAGGTTCACCGGCCATTACGATAAGTTCCATGCCGTATCCGGTCTGGTAAATCTCGGCCACCTCCCCTTCCATGCAGTTTACCGCCGAAGACTCCAACTTATGGAGAGACACCAAAATGTCATGTTGGGGAATCATGACATAACCCCTGCCGGCAGATGCCTTTCCGGAAAAAAACAAACGGCTGCCGCTTTCCAGCAAGGCACAGGACAATCCGGAGTTATTGGAATCTTGTTCCATGGTACAGGCAAACAGGTTCTTCACCCCGCTGAATCGGGCTACAAAGGCAGATTCGGGTTTGCGGAATACTTCAACGGGACTGCCTGTCTGGACCAATCTGCCGGCTTCAATAATGGCAACCTTATTGGCCAGAGTGGCAATTTCAGCATAATCATGGGTAACATGGATGATGGTTTTCCCGCTTTGATGTATCCTGCGCAACAGCGATCTCAGGCCATCTTTCAGGGAAACATCCAGATTAGCCAAAGGTTCATCCAGCAGCAGGATATCGGGATCGGCGGCCAGGGTTCTGGCAAGGGCCACCCTTTGGGCTTCTCCCCCTGATAAGGTTGCCGGGAAGCGGCTGAGCAAATGCGCTGATCCTGTTTCTTCTGCCAGAGAGTCGATAAGCTTATCCGATTCCTGTCTGCCCAGCTTTCGGCTTTTCAATGCAAAAGCGATGTTCTTACGGACATTCATATGCGGAAAAAGACTCAGGTCCTGATAAACCAATCCGATGCCCCTTTTCTGTATACTGCTTTTGGTAATATCGCGGCCATGAAGCAGCACCCTGCCTTCCCCGGGTTTTACCAGCCCGGCAAGTATTTCGAGTAAAAGGGTTTTGCCCGCTCCCGAAACACCGAGCAGGGCCAGATAATCTCCTGCTTCAACTTTTAAGCTGACGCTGCTGAGAGAAAAACCGGGGAAAGACACCCCTATCCGTTCAATATCTAACATGGGTTTTTCTTTCGGTTATCAATCGCATCAGAATAAAGATCAAAAGGCAAATGGCCACGAACAGAGCGGCAAGCGGCCGGGCGTAGGCAAGCCCGAAAGAAGCAAACCTGTCCCAGATCAGCACAGGGGTTATCATGGGATGATAGGCGATAATCACCACAGCTCCAAACTCGCTCAGGCCTCTTGCCCACATCATGGTAAGGCCGGTGATGATATGCCGGCGTGCCAAAGGCAGGGAAATCCTGAAAAAAACCCTGAGTGGAGTTGCTCCCAGATTCAGGGCCGCTTTCTCCAGCTTCTCAGGGACTGAGGCAAACCCTTCACGTGCTGCATTTATTAAAAATGGAATGCTTACAAAAGCCATGGCAATAATTATCCCAAGAGTTCCTCCAACAAACTGTATGCCCAGGGTTTCCCCGGCTTTTCCCGCAATACCGCTGCGCCCAAAAAATCCAAGCAGGGCAATTCCGGCGGCAGAATGGGGTATGACAACCGGAAGATCTACCAAACCATTTACAAGACCTTTACCAGGAAACTTTTTTCTTGCCAGGATGTATGCAAGGGGAATGGCAGCTGTTCCAAAGAACAGGGATGCA
>CAZFOI010000260.1:0-3294 GCA_964520605.1 uncultured Bacteroidales bacterium | reverse complement strand
TTTTCAGGCCTTGCCGGTATTGTTTACTGAAAGCGCACGTCTGGCAACGGTTAAAAATGATTTGTACATGCCTGTATGTGCCTCACTGAACCCCTTTTCAATTCTGTCAGGGCAGGGATAACGGGAGCCGGCCTTATGGCAGAAGGCTGCTGAGCGTTCCAGAATGGTCAATGCTTCGGGGTAGCGCCCCTGTACGTTCAGGCTGTCAGCCTGATCAAGAAATCTCATAAGTACACGTTCTGCCACCTTGTGTGCCGCTTCTTCCTGATCGGGCAGAGGGAAAATGGTTGCATACACCTTCTCAACAAGGTCAATGGCATCTGCAATCTTTCCTGTTTCCAGCCTGATTGCAGCTATCATCAGATTGGATTCAAGATGCAGGGGGTTGTAAATCAGGGCTGATTCAAGCAGTCGCAATGCCTCATCTTTGCTTTTCCCTGCTTCCAGGGCATCCAATGCCCTGATGTAAAACAATACATCAATGCTTGCAATGGCATGATTAAACACCTTTCTCAGAGAATCGGCCAGCAAAACCAATTGATCCTGTCTTTCCAGGACATTCAACGGGTCTCCATACACAGGATCAATCCATTTCATATATGCAGCGGCAAGAGAACGGCCAATCTTCGACTCAGCCTCACACAATCGAAATTCTTCCAACAACAGCTTTTCCGGATCATCCGCATGAATATCCGATAAAATTTCACCGGCCTCCTGCAACCATTGAGAAGCCTCATAATAAGCCTTCATGGCTGTGTACCAGGAATCAAATCGCTTAAGGGCTTCCGGACTGTATTCCAAAGAAATATTATCCATCCATACTCCGACAATGGAGCCACTTTTGCCCAAATCAACAAGCGGCATGCTTTCCAAAAATCCATTCTCACTGATGGGCACCCTCAGATTGTATGGATGCAGTTTGCCAAAATTGTCAGTAATTTCAAGACGGGCAGTGAGCAAATCGGGAACCAGCA
The DNA here is from genome assembly GCA_964520605.1 of uncultured Bacteroidales bacterium. Taxonomy (GTDB): domain Bacteria; phylum Bacteroidota; class Bacteroidia; order Bacteroidales; family UBA7960; genus CAZFOI01. The sequence continues at coordinate 2,320 of CAZFOI010000260.1, read as the reverse complement.
CCTTATGGAGTCCGAAATCACGGTATGCAACATCTCCCTGCAACGAAAGGTCCCGAATCTGAGCAAGAATAAGCCCGGCGGAAGGGTGTTCTTTTTCGATCCACAGATAAAGACTGGCCTGTATTTCGAAGCTGGTTTGCACCCTTAAGCGCCCGCTTCCTTCGGAAATGCGTTGCAATAATGCGTTGGTAACAGAAGAGGTCGCATCTTCATGAGGGCTGAACGCCACCCTTTGCTTAACTGGAAAACTCCATGGGCCGTGGTTCCCAAAAACCCCAATGGAGAAAAAGGTAAGAAAAACAAATAAAACGCCTGAATACATTCTCATCCGTATAATACACCCCGGGCAAAGTTAGCATTTTATTGTGGTCGGTAAAAAATGTGTAATTTTATATGCTTTCACACCAATATGCAATGCGATGCTTCTAAAAATCTATCCCGAAAATCCAAGCCCAAGATATCTTCAGCTGGCTGCAGAATGCCTGCGCAGCGGAGGCGTTATCATTTATCCTACTGACAGTGTTTACGCAATAGGATGCGATCTCTATAACCCCAAAGGGGTTGAAAGGGTAGCCCAGATCAAAGGCATTCGCACAGAAAAGGCAAATTTTTCGCTCATCTGCTATGATTTGAGTCATATTTCTGATTTTACAAAACCCTTCTCTACGAGCGTATACAAGCTTATGAAAAAGGCCCTTCCCGGGCCGTACACATTTATTCTGAATGCAAATAATCACGTTCCAAAGATATTTCAAAGCAGAAAAAAAACAATTGGGATCAGGGTGCCGGATAACAACATCATCCGCGAAATCGTAAAATTGTTAGGGAATCCTGTAATTTCAACATCGGTATACGACGATGACGAGATACTGGAGTACAGCACAGACCCGGAACTGATTCATGACAAGTATCAGAACCTGGTGGATATGGTAATTGACGGGGGATTTGGCGACAATGAAGCATCAACCGTGATTGACTGTACTTCAGATGAAATTGAGCTGATCAGGCAGGGGAAAGGATCCGTAGAGGAATTGTTATGATTCAATATCAATTATGAAGAAGCCCAATCTCTTTTCCGTCTTACCCCGCCCGGGAGAACCTGGAGAGATTATGCATGAATTGCTGCATACTGATAACCTAAACATAAAAGGCATCATAAGCCATGGTGGTTATTCCGGGCAAGCCGGTGAATGGTACGATCAGGATGAAGACGAGTGGGTAATGCTGATGCAGGGGAAAGCAGGGATTGAGTTTGAAGGTGGTCGGGTGGTGCATATGGGCAGCGGAGACTACCTTCTCATACATTCCGGAGAAAGACACCGGGTATCCTATACCAGCGCGCAGCCTCACTGCATCTGGCTGGCCGTACATTTTAACAAAAAGAGCTGATTTGGTCATGGAAAAGAATCTTTTGAACAGTCTTCTGGGACAACCAGAAGACAATAGCGCCGGTTTTTTTCTTATTGCCGGTCCCTGTGTTCTGGAAGATGAAAGCATGGGATTCGGTATTGCGGAACACATAAAAAAGCTGGCTGATAAATGGAAAATCCCATTCGTATTTAAAGCCTCATACAAAAAGGCCAACCGATCAAAACTGGAAAGTTTCAGTGGCATCGGTGATGAAATTGCACTGAATATTCTGTCTGAAATCCGCAAATCCATTGGTGTTCCGGTGCTTACTGATATTCACACCCATGAAGAAGCCTATATGGCTGCATCCAGGGTAGACATTCTCCAGATACCGGCCTTTCTTTGCCGGCAAACGGAATTGCTTCTTGCTGCCGGGCAAACCGGCAGGGTGGTGAACATAAAAAAGGGACAATTCCTTTCTGCAGCAGCCATGGAATTTGCCATTGACAAAGTCAGGTCTTCAGGAAACCAGCAGATTATGGTAACCGAAAGAGGAACCACATTCGGCTATAGCGATCTGGTGGTAGATTTTCGGGGCATTCCACAAATGAAGGCATTTGGTGTTCCTGTGGTACTGGATGTAACCCACTCCCTCCAACAACCCAATCAAGCCAGCGGGGTTAGCGGTGGCCTCCCGGAACTGATTGAAACCATCGCAAAAGCAGGAATTGCCACCGGAGCAGATGGCATCTTCATTGAAACCCATCCCAATCCATCAAAGGCCAAATCGGACGGAGCCAATATGCTTCCCCTGGATCAATTGGAAAACCTTTTGGAAAAACTGGTTCGAATCAGACAAGCTTTGTAGCCGGTCTAGGATGGATCAGGCAGGGGGATGGATGCAAGAACCTGAATCAGGCTGTCGCGCAGCAGGGCAAATCCCTGAAGGTATTCCCGGGGCAGTGCATCG
>CAZFOI010000259.1:0-3294 GCA_964520605.1 uncultured Bacteroidales bacterium | reverse complement strand
AATGGAATAGTTTTGCTGGCCATCAGAAATGTTTGACACAACCAGGGTGTCGGCAGTTGTCCAGATGGTTTCGGAAAGGCTGGCCATGCCAAAACTCAAAAGGTTGGGCGACACCAGAAACCCGGGCAGATTAAAGACCGATGGAAGGTCAATCCGCCCCATTCCCTGGGTCCAGACATCATATCCCAGGTCCAGGGCAGACTGGGAAAAGAGGCTTTTGATTTCAGAGGGCGAAAATCCGGAATGTTTTTCCATAAAAAGGGCAATGGCTCCGGCTACATGGGGGGTGGCCATGGACGTTCCACTGTAACGCTCATATCCCCCTCCCGGAATGGTTGAATTGTTCAGCACTCCGGGTGCAAGGACATCGGGTTTAAGCGAGAAATCCGGTTTTACCGGACCTCTGGAACTGAATGGGGCGATCTGGTCGCTGTTGTCGGTGGCTCCGACTGTTATCGCGCGGGCCGCCACACCGGGTGATCCGATGGTAAAATACGATCCGTCATTGCCGGCTGCAACCACACAGACCACCCCGGCAAGGCTGGCGTTGTTCATGGCCTGTGCCATTGGGTCTGCAGGGCTGCCGGGTCCGCCCAAACTGGCGTTTAGTATATGCACCCCATCTGTTACCGACTGCTCAATGCCGGCAATGATCCAGGAAGAATAGCCGGATCCGCCCCCATCGAGCACCTTATAACCCTTAAGTGAAGCATCCGGGGCAACGCCCTTTAGCTGCCCGTTGGCGGCCACAATGCCTGCAACGTGGGTGCCGTGGCTGTGATCGTCCATGGGGTCGGCGGTGTTGTTAACAAAATTGTAACCCCCGGTTACTTTGAAACCCTCCCCGATTCCCCCACCCAGATCGGGGTGCAGATAGTCTATGCCGGTATCCAGAATACCCACAGTGCTGCCGCGTCCTGTAATGCCATACTCGGCCCAGATCCGGTCAGCTCCGATAACGGGAATGCTCTGGTCCAAAAAGGCCTTTACCTCTGTATCCCGATGAACGGCTTTTACATATGGCAGCTGTCTGATTTGCTCCGCGACGCTGGCAGAAGCAATTAGCGACATCCCGTTAAAGACCACCTCATAGGCATACTGAATGCTGGTTTCGGTGGTGTCCTGCTCAGCATCACGGTTTTTTGCGGAGATTATGTTTTCCAGATCATTGCGAAAACGGGCTTGTTCCCGGCGGATTTCGGCTTCCCACACCCGGTATTGCCCCGATTTATAGGATGCAGAAAACGGAAGGTTTCCTTCATGTCGTCTGGCCAAAGGGGGCTCGGAAAGTTCCACGATAATTCGCTGGGAATGGTGTTTGTTTAGCAGCAGAACACTGGTGATGCTGTCGTCTTGAACAAAATGAATGGCGCCCTGCCCGTTTTCATATACCAGGGGTTCCCGGCCTTCAATTGTAATGGACATGCGTTTTTCCTGCTGTCCAAAAACACAAAGCGACAGCATCAACAAGAGAATTGCTGTCAGAGATTTAACAGAAAAAGTATTCATATAGCCAGGTTAATCGGGATGATTGGATGGCCAGGCCTGAAAGCCACGGGCCTGGTATAAATGTAATAAAAGTATTTAAATTGAAAAGCCAGCCTGATATCTAGTGGCTGGCTTTTGTTGAGCGCAAATTCAATACCGGGGCATCCCCGGAGGGTTTTTATGAGAGAACTTTTTTGTGAATGCCAAATGCGGCGATTACAAGCATCAGGGCAAAAACAAGATAAATGGCCCAGTTGCTAAGGGGAACAGCAGGGAATTCAACGCTGGTAACCTTTAAAACCACGTCATTTCCTGCACCGACATTGTATTCAAGGATAAATGTTACGTCAGCGCCCAGGTGGTTCATTGTAAATGCAGTGGCGCCCTGGTCGAATTGTCCGGTTACAGGCAGCCCGCTGTTGTTTTTAATAATGACAAACTCATCGCCAGGCTGTGGGATATACCCATACAACTGAATGTCGAGGTTAATCCCACCCAGGTTTATGGTCCCGCTGATGGATAGCTGCGTATAGCCGGAGCAAACACTGGGATACGCAATGTCCATTACGAGATTGTCGGTGTTTGTAGAGGTGAATGAACCTGCAATGGTTACGCATGCCGGGCTGTTGCCCGGATACAGGGTTATGCCCCCGGGAAGCGCCACATTGCCGGTATAGCTTCCCCCGGGAATTTTAATCACATCACCCGGAGAGGCATCATCAACAGCGTCTTGAATGGTGAGGTAGAATTTTTTGGAATTCAGGTTGTTGATGGGAAGGGGATAATCCGTTCTGCTTCCCTGAGCGCTTCGTATTTGCCCGATATTCGGCCAACTGCTGCTTTTTAACACGGGATCGTTATTGGCAATGGCCTGATCTATAAGGTCTTTTGCCTGTTCAAACTGGGTGTCTGAGTTCCAGTTTTCAAGAAATACCATCAAGGCATGGGTTGCGCCAATAGCGGTATTTCCGGAAAAAGTAAATGTTGGGAAGTTGGTAAGGGTAAACGGTCCGTTTCTTGGACCTGTGACATTTTGCGTTCCAAATGGAAAACGATTCTCCCCGCTACTGATCAGATTAAAACTGTTGTTCACGGCAGTATGACTGCCCAAAGGGGTATAATATATGCCGTAGGTTGCCCCGGTGTAAGTATTGTTAACGTTAATGACGGAGTTAACAATATAGGAAGTGGTGTTCACATGCAGATAAACAGCCGTTGGGGCAAGGCCGGGTTGAAAATTCCCATCGCCGCAGGTAAGGGAAACGGTTACGTTGTTCAGCGTCAGGGTTCCGTTCATATGCCGGATACCATAGGGGGTGTCGGTATCCACATCGATGGCTACAACATGAATGTTTTCAAATATTACGGAAATTGGTGTTGTCTGATTGCGGATGGTTGGCTCGGTGCCCTGGAAAGTTAAAGTGAACAGTCCGGGAGCCTCGCTTCGAATGGTTACCGATCTTTCAATCATTACTTTGCCGGGGCTTGAAACCACAATATCGTTGGCAAGCTCTATTTCTGATACGCCAACGTTCGTAATGGCAGCTCTAAATTCAGTTTCATTGGTTACGACAGTTTGTGCCGAAAGCACGGGAATTATGGCTACTATGGCGGCAAACCATAGCAGCCTCAATAGTAAGGGTGTTTTCATTTGGATTTTGAATTGGTTTGGAAGAGAACAATGGTTTTAAACAGATGTATAGGTTTTATATAAAGTTATGCATATTTTGCTTACGCAATACATCGAGATAAAAAAAACCCCTCCCGACAGGGAAGGGCCTTGTGACTCCGGAGGGACTCGAACCC
>CAZFOI010000258.1:0-3300 GCA_964520605.1 uncultured Bacteroidales bacterium | reverse complement strand
ATGCGCTGCTGTGCTTCTCAGGTGGTGGTACTATACCGCAGAACAGAAAAAGAGATGCCGGCCAACCCGATAGAAATACATGAGTCAAAGCTGGAAGGCATACAATACAATTTCCTCACCGCCCCGGCACGTGTAAACATGGATGAGAACGGCAATGTAAAATCGATTTGCTGCTTCAGGATGGAATTGGGAGAACCCGATGCTTCAGGCAGACGCAGGCCGGTAAAGGTAGAAGGCTCGGAGTTTGATGTAAAGGCAGATTTTGTGCTGGCAGCCATTGGACAAAAAACAGTGGTGCAATTTATTGAGGATATAGGCAAACATGCCGGAAAGGAACTAAAGCTGAACAAATGGGGAGATATTGATGCCGATCCGCTGACGCTCCAGACATCCATAGAAAATGTGTTTGCATGCGGAGATGGGGTAACCGGTCCGGCCACCCTTATCGAAGCAATCAAACAGGGACGGATGGCAGCCAGAAGCTGTAGTCAGTATTTGTCTGGCAAAACACCTCAGGGAGAGCCCTATGAATTTCTCAGCCGCAAAGAGCATTTCGAAAAGCAGGCCCGGCAAGAGTATCAGTCTATGTTTTCCAGACAGAACCGGGAGGAAATGCCTACCCTGGATCCATCCATGCGAAACAACTTCAATGAGGTGGAACTGGGCTATGAGAAAAGCCAGGCCCGCAATGAAGTGCAGCGTTGTCTGGAATGCGGTTGCTCGGAATTGCATTCCTGTGATTTAAAAAAATATGCCACGAAATATGGGGCAAACCAAACCCGCTTTGGAGGGGAATTCAGCAAATACAAACCCCGCTATGACCATCCTTATATAGAAATTGACAACAACAAATGCATTCTTTGCGGACGGTGCGTGCGCATATGTTCCGAGGTGGTGGGGGCAAATGCCCTGGGCTTTGTGAACAGGGGATTCGACACCTATGTCGCACCCAGTATGGGACATTCACTTACCGAAACCCGATGCGAATCATGCGGTATGTGCATAGATACCTGCCCTACGGGAGCCATTACTGAAAATGTACCATTTAAACCTGCGCCGGTAATAACCGATTGCTTTAAAACCATATGCAATTATTGCTCTATCGGATGTGAATTAAACATGGAGCATGTATCGGGTTTTGTTTCCAGGGTAACAGGAAGCAAAGGCCTGGTAAACCAGGATGGCAGCATATGCCGATTCGGAAAATTTGGTTATCGTTATATTAACGATTCCAACAGAATAAGCCGCCCTTTGCTGAAAACCGGAAAAGGATTTATCGAAATCGGTTTCAATGAGGCCTTTGAAATCATTGCCGGTCATATGTCAAAAACAGAGGCAGCGCAACAGGCCTTTTATGTTGGTGCCAGATTAACAAATGAAGAAATATATCTCATCCAGAAACTCGCCAGACTGGGTGTGGGTACCAACAATATCTCAAGTTTTCACTATATGGATCGTGGCGGTGGTTACCATGCCAGTATGCAGGGAGCCGCCATCGAACAGCTGCATGCGGCAAAAAGACTGGTACTATTGGGTGGAGAGATTCACAAGGAACAGGCCGTGGCCGGATTCTACGCCTACGCAAACAAACACCGCAATCAGGTACCCCTGCAATGGATTACCACCACAAATGGCGGAGATCTTGAGCACAAAGCCGACGAGACACTCAGGATTAAATCCTACTATCATTTTCTGAAGGCCTCGATATATTACATACTCACCCAGGGGAAAGAGAACCGGGTGTTTATTGATGACCACTGCGAAAACTTTGAATCCTACCGTGAGGCTGTCCTTGCTCAAGACTTTCAGGATCTGCTTACAATGGCAGGGGCTACGGAAAGCATGGTGGCTTCTTTTGCAGATGGATATAATCTGGAACCCATGAGCATCATGGTGTTTGGTGAAGCCCATCTGTCATCCAATGCCGTAAAGGAAGCCCGCAATCTTGGCCTCTTGTTGGGAAAAACAGGAAAAACAGCGGCCGGACTGATTTCGTTAAAGGAAAAGAACAACGCACAGGGTCTGCTCGACATGGGAGCCTGTGCCGGTCTGACGCCCGGTGGCCTTCCCTATGCAAATTCAGAAGCTGTAAACATTCTGAAGGAGATCTGGAACACCACAAATGTGCCGAAAAAAGTAGCAGAAGACCAGTGGCAACTGCTTGCATCCGGACATATTAAGAATGCCTTTATCTTTGGAGAAGATCCAGTGGGTTGTGCAGTAAACAAAGAAGAAATGCTTGGTATTATCCGTCAGACAGAATTCCTGGTGGTTCAGGATTTGTTTATGACCGAGACAGCCGCAATGGCCGATATTGTATTGCCGGCCAGCCTGCATTTCGAATCAGGAGGCAGTTTTACCAATACACAGCGCTTTATCCAACAGTTTCAGCAAACCAGGCCTTCTGCGGTAGAGATTAACGGATTTGGTCAGATCGGACGCTTGTTGCAGATGACAGGAGCCAGCCAGACGCCTCCTGAACTTTCCGATGTAATGCAGGAGATTGCCTCCATTTTGTACAAAACTACCGGAATACAGAACCCGTCCATGACCCTGGAAAACACTCCCGGAGACAATCCCCGGAAAAAATTTCTTTACGGGTGCGACCATCTGGTAAAGCGTTTCAGTCAGGAATGGGAAGCATCATTTACAAATAAACCCTGAGCAGGATGAAAACATTTGAATCAATTGATGAGGTGCTGGATTTTGCCATGCAATCAGAACAGGATGCAGTAGATTTTTACACCCAACTGGCCACTCGTATGAAAAACGAAGAAATCAAACAGGTTTTCCTGCAGTTTGCCAGAGAAGAAGTGGGACATAAAGCAAGGCTTCAGCAAATCAAAGACGAAAGGGTGTTTGATTTTCAGCCCGAGGTGGTAAAAGACCTGAAAATCGCTGATTATGTGGTTCAGGACAAACCACATGACAATATGGAATATGCAGACGCACTGGTTCTGGCCATGAAAAGGGAAAAAGCTGCTTTCAAGCTATACACGACGCTTGCCGAAAGAACTGAGAATGAATCGCTTAAAAACACGTTTCAGGCCCTGGCCATCGAAGAATCCAAACACAAGCTCAGATTCGAGATAGAATACGACGATTTTGTTATGCGGGAAAATTAAACAAATCGCATGCTGCCTTGTTATTAAAACCGTCATAGTATGTATCTTTATTATTTCGGGATTAATATACAGGCCAATGAATTCAGGACTGCTCATTCTGCTACTTGTACTGCTGGCATTTCTTGCCCCTCTTACCAGAAGATATCTTAAAGGAGCCGCCGGGTGGTTGTATGCC
>CAZFOI010000257.1:0-3381 GCA_964520605.1 uncultured Bacteroidales bacterium | reverse complement strand
GAAAAGGCTCCGGGTGTAAAGCACGGCTGGGGATACCCCGGGCGGGGTACAGACGACAATTTCCCGGCAGCCGGCCATTTCGGCCGGTATGACGGTCATTAATACGGTAGAAAGCAGTGGCGCCGAACCTCCCGGTACATACAGCCCCACCCTTTCAATGGGCTTATACTCCAAACGGCATTTTATCCCCGGAGCGGTTTCCAGCTCGAAGTTTGATGGGTATTGCGCCTGGTGAAACCGGCCAATGTTTTCTGCAGCCAGGGCGATGGCTGCTTTAAGCTCCGGGTCTGTTTCATTGGCGGCCGCAGTTAATTCTTTGTGGCTTACTTCCAGTGTTTCAAAGGTTCGAGAGTCGTACAAAAGGCTGAACTTTGCCAGGGCAGCATCGCCTTCAACGGCCACCTGAGAAATTATGCCCCTTACTGTTTCGCTGATCTTTACATTGCCGGATGATGGGCGGGCAAGAAGCCGGATGGCTTCTTCCCTGGATGGGTATTTTACTATCTGTATCATCAGAACACCATTTTTTCTATAGGTACTACAAGTATTCCCTGGGCACCGGCTCCTTTGAGCTGATCTATAACATTCCAGAAATCATGCTCGCTGATTACCGAATGCAATGAGCTCCATCCCTGCATCGCAAGGGGGAGGATGGTGGGGCTTTTCATTCCGGGCAGTAGCCTGCAAATTGCCTCAATCTTATCGTTAGGGGCATTTAACAGTATGTACTTATTGTTTTCGGCCTGCTGTACGGATTGAATCCTGAACAGCAATTTATTCAGCAATTGCTCCTGAATATTGTCAAGTCGGGGGTTTGAAATCAATACGGCCTCACTTTGCATTACCACTTCGGCTTCTTTCAGCCCATTGGAGGTAAGGGTGCTGCCAGAACTGACTATCTCGAAAATGGCGTCTGCCAGGCCAAGTCCGGGGGTAATCTCCACTGATCCGCTGATGGGGTGAATGTCTGCCACGATCTGGTTTTCATCCAGAAACTTCCGCAATATGTTGGGGTAGGAAGTGGCAATCCTTTTTCCCTGCAAAAACTGTCTGCCGGTATAATCGGCTTCTTTGGGTACGGCTACCGATATGCGGCAGCGAGAGAAGCCCAGGGGCTCCACCACGTTCACATGACAGGCTTTTTCATGCACCTCGTTCATTCCCAAAATTCCCGCATCTGCCACACCATCTTCCACATAGCGAGGTATGTCGTCGTCGCGCAGAAACAAAAGTTCCAGGGGAAACCCACGGGCATAGGCCTTCAGATGATTGGAGCCGTTCTGAAGACCAATGCCGCATTTTTGCAGGAGTTTTAGCGATCCTTCGCTTAATCGGCCGCTTTTTTGCACGGCCAGGGTAAGGGTTTGTTTTTTGATCATGTCAGAAATAAAAAAAAAGGCCCGCTTGTTCAGCGGGCCTGGTGGTTTGAAAAAAATGACCTTATATTATCATGATGCATTATTCCATAACGATACCGGTCCGCTCAATGGCAGATAATGATGTACGTGATGGAAATGCAAATGCCTCATGGCTTGTTTGTTTGAAAGCGGGTGTAAAATTAACTAAAAAACGAAAAGAACAACAGTATGTTCATTATTGAGTGATTTTTTTTTGGGTTTGGAAGCGAAGCTTCAGGTCTGCAAGGGCTATAGCCGTAACTGCTTCCACTACTACAGGAGCACGCAGGGCAATGCATGCATCATGCCTGCCCTTCACCTGAATGGTTTCCTGCCTCCCGGTCTCCAGGCTGTAGCTGTGTTGTGGAATGGAAATGCTGGACGTGGGTTTGATTGCCACACGGAATATCAGGTCATTCCCATTGGTAAGTCCCCCAGATATTCCCCCGGCATTGTTGGTGGCTGTTTTTCCGCTGGCATCAATGATGGGATCATTGTGCAGGCTCCCTTTCATGGAAGCTGCCGCAAAACCCGAACCAAACTCAATGCCTTTTACCGCCGGAATGGCAAATATCAGATGGCTGATAGAGGATTCTACCGAATCAAAAAATGGCTCTCCCCATCCTATGGGGATGTTCCCGGCAATGCACTCGATAAGTCCGCCAACAGAGTCCCCCTCCTTCAGGGCTTCTTCAACGGCTGCTTGAATTGCACTGGATCCTCCGGCCATTATCAGCTTTGCATGAATGGATACCGGATTAATAATTTTTTTGGCAATTACTCCTGCAGTGACGAGGGCCAGAGTAAGTCTGCCCGAAAAGTGCCCCCCTCCGCGCGGATCATTGAAACCCTGAAAGCGTTGATGTGCTGCAAAATCAGCATGTCCGGGCCTGGGTGTATTTCTTAATTCGGCATAGTCCCGGGGTCGAATGTTTTTGTTGCGAAATAAAACCCCGATAGGGCTGCCGCTTGTATGACCATTGTATACTCCGGATAATAATTCCGGAGAATCGTCTTCCAGTCGGGGCGTGGTGCCGGGTGCTCCGGCTTTGCGACGTGCCAGGTCCTCTGTAAAATCAGATGGATCCAGGGGTATTCCGGGTGGGCATCCATCGGCAATGATTCCGATTCCCGGACCATGGGATTCGCCAAAAAGGGATATTCTGAAAAGGGTTCCGAAAGTATTCATAATTCATTAATGGGTTCTCCGGTTAATGCGGCAAGATCATTAAAAAAACCGGGATAGGATTTGTTGATGGCTTCTGCACCTGTAATAACCACAGGCTCCCGGGCGCAGAGTGCCGTTATTGCAGCGGCCATGGCGATGCGGTGGTCTCCGTGCGAATCTACCGTTCCTCCCTTCAGCTGCCCACCGCGTATGTACATATTGTCGCCCTCTACTTCAACCTCTGTTCCCAGTTTTCCAAATTCCTCCATCAGGACTTCGGCGCGGTCGCTTTCCTTGCCTTTAAGGCGCCCGGCACCTGAAATCAGGCTGACTCCGTTGCAATGAGCGGCAAGCGCAACCAGGGGTGGAAACAGATCGGGGCAGTCGGTTGCGTCAAAACGAAACGGGATCAGGGAAGACTTTTCAATTGCCAGGTCTCCATTGCTAAAGGAGATATTGCCTCCGGCAAGGGTTACGGCATCTATGATGTGCCTGTCGGGCTGGAATGAACTGTTGCGGAGGTTCCCGACCAGGACTTTACCGGCCAAAGCAGCAGCAACAAAAACAAATGCCGCACCACTCCAGTCTCCTTCCACGGTATAGTCAGCAGCCCTGTATTTTGCACCTTCCAAAATCCTGAATTCTTCATAGCCCTTTTGCTCTACATCAACGCCAAAAGAATGCATGACATCGGTGGTTATGTCTGCGTAATGCTTGCTTTTGATATCAGAAACTGAGATATTGACTTCCCCTCCGCACAAAGGCGATGCGATCAGCAGTCCGGTTAGCGTTTGAGAACCTTGAGAACCGTCAATA